>JAJUGM010000347.1 GCA_029268165.1 Bacteroidota bacterium | reverse complement strand
TTGCATGAAGTTGCTGGTTTTTACTATCAATCACATCCTGCTGACGCATCAGCGCCTCGTTTTGAGCCTTTATTTTATTACTTTGCGAACGAATCTCATCCATTTGTGACTTCAGTTCATTATATGAATTGTTCAGTAAAGCTGTCTTTTCCTGTACGATATTAATAAGATTATTTTTTTGTAACTGCAGTTTTCCTAAGCGGTACTTTAAATATAAAAACCCTGTAATGAGCAAAGCAACAATAAGTGTCAGGCGAAATCCCCATGTCTGCCAGTATGGCGGTAGTACCCTTATATAGAGTTCACGGGGCAGATCGCTGTAAATGCCATCACTATTGGCTGTATATAATGAAAAAATGAATTCTCCCTTTGGTAGTTTGCTATATGTCACATGGTTGTTGAATGCGCTGGTATAATACCAATTCTGGTCAAAATTTTTTAAACAATATTTATATTTATTCCTCTCTGGTTGTGCATAATGTAACGCATCAAATTTTATGGTGATGAATTTAGCTTTATGACTGATAACCAGTGAATCTGTTAATTGTATGGGCTTATTTAATATAACCCTTCCATAGTATTTTTGGCCAGGAATTACAGACTTGCCATTAATCATTAATTCCGAAATAACCGTTACCGGCTTATAACTGAAATTTTTTATTTGTTGAGGTAAGAAACGAACAAATCCGTTGCCGGTTCCGAAAAACAATTCACCTGCTTGGTTCCTGAAACTTGCGTTGTAAGAGATAAACTCGCTGCTGGGTAATCCATCTTCCCTGTTAAATAATCTGAAAGTTACAGAATCCGGATTATCAATAATGCCTTCAAACTTGATTAATCCGTAATTTGTTGATAACCAAAGGTTTTTTTCATCATCTCCTAAAATACCATAAACATAATGTACCGGGTAACCTTCTGCCGGTGAATAATAATTATATTTACCTGAACGGGGATCATAACGCGCAAGACCTTTATAACTGCCAATCCATAAAATTCCTTTTGCGTCCTCATATAATGACAGTACTTTATATATTTTAGGGTTTCTGAAATGAATAAACCTTCCTGCCGATTTTTCCAATAACCAGAAACCATAAATGCCCCCTACATATAAATTATTATTCCTTGTTTCAATGATTCCGTTGTAGAAATCATACGGATAGTTTTTAAATATCCCGTTGTTACTGACCATTTTGCTTAGTCGGCTGGGCATCCTTTCCCAGTCTTTGTTTGATAATATCCACAAGCTGCCGTGACTGTCCATGAAAACTGTATATACTTTATTGGAAGGCAAAGAGAAGGAATCAGACGGATCATTAAGATAATACCTGTATTTTCCGGTTGACATTGAATAATAGTTCAGACCTCCGCCATTAGTGCCAATCCATAAATTGCCCTTTTGATCAATCATTATTGATTTTGTATCATTATGTCTGAGTGAATTTGGGTTTTTCGGATTACTGACAAGATATTTGAAGGTATTGGTATTCTTGTTTAAAATATTAATTCCTTTTTCCGTACATATATACAGGTTACCATATACATCTTCATTAAATGCAAAAACATTGGGATTGTTCAGGAAAAGTTTGTCATTATCTTTATGGCTGTAAATAATAAAAGGTTTGTATTCAAAATTGGTATAATTTACTCCGCCATAATAGGTGCCTAGCCAGATACCCGACTGATTATCAGTATAATTGCATATTATTGAATTGGAATTTAGCGTTGCAAAAGGATGCTCCGCACTGGCAAAGTGTATAAATTCATTTGCGGATGTATTCATGACATACAGTCCTGCACGTGTTCCGAAAAATAATCTCCCTTCATTATCTTCAAATATTGTCCTTATCCTGTTGCTGTATGGCTGATTTTCATCAATCACAAACCGGGCAAAACTACTGTCAGCGCTATTTAAAAGATTTAAACCGCCGTTGTATGTTCCCACCCACACATGGCCTTTTTTATCCTGATAAATGCATTCAATACGGTTGTCACTCAAGCTCTTTGGGTTGCCCTGAATATTATAAAAACTTTTTAATGTGCTTTTGGTTTTATTAAAATAATGTAATCCATTATTAAATAATGCCAACCAGCCATTTCCCGACTTGTCCAATATGATTCTGTAAACAGAATCAGACGAAAACTTTAACAAATTACTTTCACCGGATTTGAAGTAATGAATCACGCGATCATTCTCAGTTATATATATAAACAAACCGTGATCAGTGCCTATCCAGAGATTTTTATTTATATCTTCCTTAATATCAAAAACTGCTGTGTGTGCTAGCTGATTGTCTTCTCCTTTATATAGTCTTGAGAAACTATTGTCAAATTCGTTGTAAAAACATAGCCCCTTGTCAGTCCCAACCCATAACCTGCCTCGTGAATCGCAGAAAATAACACTAACATAATCTGAAGTCAGTGATGAGCTATTACCTGGGATATGATGAAAGGTTACTATTCCTGTGCCATTATACCGGTTTAACCCGTATTGTGTGGCAATCCATATATAACCATACTTATCAGCACAAATTGAAGTAACATGATTATTTGATAATCCATTTTCAACATTAATGTAACGGAATTTCAAATAATGCATTTGTCTATTTAAATCCTGAGGCCATAAATAAACGCAATGAAAAATTAACCAGCTGCATAATGCCAGGACAACCCTTCTGTTCATTATTTATCTTAAGATGGATATGTATTTATCAATTTACGAAAAAAAAGCCATATTGTTTATGAAATATCAGATATTATTTTTTTAAATCTTTCGTTATGTTGATATTTAGTGAGTATAATAATAAAACTTCAGAAGATTTAAGCTATTTTTAAGAGATTATATTTATTTAAAATTCGTTATGATGCAAAGGTTCAGAATAGCATTTGGATTGCTGACATTTGCCGGCCTTTTATTAATACAAAATTTATTTTCACAGGATTTCAAAAAATTCTCTGGTATTCCGGGGGCATATATAAATGAAATAACAAGCTTAATGAAGCCTAATATTTCACCGGCAGATGAAGCTCTTTTACAGGAATTCATTACCATCTGGCGTATTGATAGCTTGTTTACCGCAGAAGAACAGTTGCAGGTTGTCAGGATCTCCGAACTGTTGCTTGCAAAAAAAGCCAAATCAAATCCTCATTTCAGTAATTACTTACAATGTCTTGTTTATTTTAAGAGAAAAAGCCAGACAGCTGAGAATTTCCATCAATGGATTGCCGGAGTCACAAATATTGCTGATAATCGTAAGATAGCGCTTTCAACACTGAACAATCTTTTTAGTTTTACTATTCAGTTTATAGACAGTTCGGTACTTTACAAGTCAACTACCGTTACATGGAAAAGCAGTAATAATCAGTATAAAATAACCACTGACAGTGTTTTTGCAGTAATTATTGGCAAAACTAACCTTACCTGCAATACTCATTTTGACAGTATAAATATTTTTGAAACGCAGGGTATATATTATCCCATTGAAAGCCGGTGGCGCGGAATGAACGGAATGGTGACCTGGGAAAGGGCAGGATTTAGTAAAGACAGTGTTTTTGCAAAATTAAGTGAATATTCGGTTGATATGAAACGTTCGGAGTACAAGGCTGACCATGTTACTTTCATTAATAAAAATTATTTTACAAAACCTCTGGAAGGTCATCTCATGGATAAGGTGCAGCACAATAAAACGCCTGCTGATGCTGATTATCCCAAATTTTATTCCTACCAGAAAGATTTTTCCATAAAAAATCTTTACAAAGACATAAATTATGAGGGAGGCCTTTCCATGCAGGGTGCCAAACTGGTTGGAACCGGCACGGCTGACGAACCTGCAACTGTATATATTTTCAGAAAAGATACATTGGTAATAAAAGCCTTCTCTGATTATTTTGCATTTAAAGCCAACCGCGTCAGCTCTTCCATGACTTCAATAGTAATAAGAAT
>JAJUGM010000346.1 GCA_029268165.1 Bacteroidota bacterium | reverse complement strand
GATTATGCCTCATTAATCTATTTTTCACATTATCAATCGTATATCCTATGTAATAACGATCTAACGTCTTACTATACAAAATATAACAACTACACATTGCTCCTAACTTTTTCCCGTGGTCCCAGTTGGGATCGAACCAACGACCCCCTGATTATGAGTCAGGTGCTCTGACCAGCTGAGCTATGGGACCAAAATATCTGTCAAATAACCTCCAAAAAGGGAGTGCAATATTAACTATTTACACAGAATTATGCAATATTTTTTTACATGATGATTATTCTTCAGGCTGGCTTATTTTTTTCAAAGCATGGATTAACATTTTATTGAATTTTTCTGTATTCAAAGTTATCAATTCCATTATTTCAGCCGGTGAAGGATTTTCAGCATCGGTTCTCCATGAATCATATTCAGTGCATAATGCAATGGCTGCATAAGGAATGCACAGTTCGTTGGATAAAATTACTTCAGGAGCTGTAGTCATATTAATTACATCAGCTTTCCATGATCGGTAAAGATTTGATTCAGCACGGGTTGAAAATCTCCGGCCTTCAATTGTAATAACTGTGCCTTTTGTATGCACGGTAATACCATTAACAATAGCGCCTTCAATGAGATGATCACGCAGTTCTTCTGAAAACGGATTAGCCATAGGCGTATATCGCAATTCACCGGCTTTCAGTTCCTCAAAAATATTATCCACCCGATGCTTTGTAAAGTCAATAAACTGGTCTAAAACAATAAATTCACCCGGACAGATTTCCTCTCTCAGGCTTCCACAGGTTGAAGTAGCTATTATATAGGAACAATCCATTTTTTTTAGTGCATAAATATTTGCAGCGTAATTAACCTTTGTGGAAGGAATATTATGTTCCTCACCATGACGCGCAATATGAATTACTTCAATACCATCTAAAATACCAATATATAAAGATGAACTGGGTTTGCCCAAAGGTGTTTCTGTTTGGATTTTTTCTACTTTTTCAAGATATTTTGGGTATTCAAGGCCAGTACCACCAATTATTCCTACTTTATTCATATTAGTTTGGTTTTTTTTCAGGATATAAGTCAAAAATACTGTTTTTTTCTGCTTTACAAATACCTCTTTCTGTAATTAATGCAGTAACAAGCCGCGCAGGTGTAACATCAAATGCATAATTACAAACAGGACTTTCTTCCATGGCTATGGCAAATTGTTTCAGTTCACCATTTAGATAAGTTTCACCATAAAGAAGTTCCTTCCCGTCACGTTCTTCAATGGGTATTTCTTTAATTCCATCCGCGGTAAGCCAGTCTATGCTTGATGATGGCAGAGCAGCATAGAAAGGTACGTTATTATCATAAGCAGCCAAAGCTTTTAAATAAGTACCAATTTTATTTGCAACATCACCTGATGCAGTTGTACGATCACTTCCTACCAATACCATATCTACCATGCCATGCTGCATCAAATGTCCGCCGGTATTATCTGATATAAGTGTATATGGAACCCCGTGCTGATGTAATTCCCATGCTGTAAGCCTCGCCCCTTGATTACGGGGCCGGGTTTCATCAACCCAGACATGAACAGGAATACCTTTATCAAATGCATTATAAATCGGCGCTGTCGCAGTACCGTAATCAATACACGCAAGCCACCCCGCATTGCAGTGAGTCAAAATCTGCACTGTTTTTAAACCTTTATTCGAATAAATATCCTCAATCAGCTTTACGCCATACTCGCCTATCTTTTTGCAATTCTCCCTTTCAATATTCATTAATGAAATCACTTCTTGCATGACACGAATAGTGTTTACCGATATCGGATCATCAGGCGAAATAAAACCGATAATTTTGTCAACACAATATGAAATATTTACAGCTGTTGGCCTTGCCGATTTTAACAACTTTGCTTTTTTATATATATATAAATCCAGTGGTTCTTTATGGTCATATTGTAATAAGGCAAGATAAATCCCAAATGCAGCAGCAACCCCTATCAAAGGCGCTCCTCTTATATGCATTTCCTTTATGGCATAATAAATATCCTCAACTGTGTTGAAGTCTTCAATTACAAAATCAAAAGGCAGATAGCGCTGGTCTATCGCCTGAACAACGGAAGGATTGTCAGGCTTAAACCAGATTGTTTCATAATGTTTGCCTTTTATTTTCATTTTTTATCTTTAAATTGCATAGCAGATAAAAAAATAAAAATAATGAAATTATCTGAAGGGTTAAATATTCAGGTAAATGAAATTAAGAACATAATTTTTGACTGGGGTGGAGTAATTACTGACCTGAATGTTGAAAAAATTATTGATGCATTTAAAATGCTTGGATTTCAAAACATTGAAAAATATTTTATGCAGGAAAACAAGGAAAATTTTTTCCTTCATTTTGAACTGGGTTTGATTGACGAATTGGTTTTTATTCAAAAACTTCATGGTTTTGTAAAAAACAATGTTTCTGACAAACAGATAACAAATGCATGGAACATAATTCTAGGTGACTTGCCTGAAGAAAGATGGGAACTACTTAATAAACTAAAAAATTCTTATAGGATTTTTCTATTAAGCAATACTAATAGTCTTCATGTTTCGTTTTATAATCAATATATTAAGAAAAAATATGGAACCTTTGGGTTTAACCATCTCTTTGAAAAAGTATATTATTCGTTTAAACTGGGTATGAGAAAACCAGAGAAAGATATTTATGAATATGTATTGTTTGACAGTAATCTTGACCCTGCCGAAACGCTGTTTATCGATGATAATAAGGATAATATCCATACAGCATCTCAGTTAGGTATAAAATGCTTCCATTTAACTTCTCCGATAACTTTGACGGATTTATTTCAGAAACCAAATAACAGTTATTCAAAATCTTAATCTTTTTTAATTAATTGGAAAAATTATTAACTTGCCCTACATAAACAGAAAGCTTATTACTATGAAAAAATCAATCATTTTATATTTTATTTTTCTGCTATTTTCATGCAATCTTATCGGGCAACAAAAAAACGTTCCGGGAATTATTAAACTGAAAGATGGAACATCAATTGAAATGTATCATTTTGGCAAACTGGTTTGTGAGTCAAACCGATATGCCGATACTTATACAACACTTAAAGGAAAATATAATCAGAGTCCCACTGAAATTACGAATTTTGATGACATTGCGGAACTGATTCTTGAAGGTTTTACTGCTCCGCCCATGCGTGCGGCCGGTAATCAAAAAGGTAGCATTACCGTTGTCCGTAAAAACGGAGTGCGTGCCACATTGGAAGAAGCCGAACTTGTCATGTCATGCTATGGAGCCGATGAGCTATTTAACCAGATAAAGGTTCAGATTATTAACCCGCTTACTGATAAGCCTGCTGAACAAACTGTAGAAATGAGAGAAATTGTTTCAATTGTTTTTAAATAGAACTCTTCAGCATACATTATTATGTAGGGTCACACCAGTCGCCATTCTGCTTAATAAGATTAATCATTTCATCTAAGGCTGATTCTTCGGGTATATTGCGCTTAATAACTTCTTTTCCTTTATAAAGGGTAATTTTTCCAATACCTGAACCCACATATCCATAATCTGCATCATCCATTTCACCCGGACCATTAACTATACAACCCATCACACCTATTTTTAGCCCTCTCAGATGCATTGTCCTTTCTTTTATTTTAGCCAATACTTCTGTCAGATTAAAATGAGTTCGTCCACATGAAGGGCATGCAATATATTCTGTCCGCGACATCCTGGCGCGTGTTGCCTGAAGTAAAGCATAAGCCGATGCACACCTTTCTGTGTTATTCCCATTCCCTTCTCCTGCAAGCCAAATACCATCAGCCAAACCATCTATAAAAAAGCTTCCCAAATGTACTGAGGCCTTAATCTGATAATCTTCCTTATTCCGATCCCTGAATACGCTTTTTAAAATAACAGGGGTTTTAATATTTTTTTGATTC
>JAJUGM010000345.1 GCA_029268165.1 Bacteroidota bacterium | reverse complement strand
TGTCGCCTGAAAGAAGCGCCTGTTCCAGCACATGCTTATCTTCAGGTATTAAATCCTCCGGTACAATTTTATCTGCCTTTAAGTCATAATTCAGTTTAACCAGTTTATATCCGGGCGCATTTTCGTTAGTCAGCAGATATAATGTATATCCGCTGTTTCCGATCACAACCATTTCATTATCAAATGTATCATTGATTGGTATAAATTTTTTGCCCGGAAATTCAAGGTTTTTAATATGAACTATTGTTCCGTATGTTGATGCTGATTCATAAATTATCATAAACTTTTCATCATAAGTTACATCAGCAGTAAAACTTCTGTCGGGATGTCCGGCATCTTCAAATATTAAAATATCTGATTCCTGCGGCTTCCCAAGTGAATGATAAAATACCTTATGATTATAATTTTGCGAAGTGAGCTGTTGCCCTGCTTGTGGCCGGGGATAACGGCTGTAATAAAAGCCTTTTTTGTGCCAGGCAATAGATGAAAACTTAACCCATTCGAGATGGTCAGCAAGGTCTTCACCGGTAGTTAAATCTTTAACAAATATTTCATTCCAGTCGGATCCTGCTTTTGATAAAGCATAGGCAAGATATTTTCCGTCCTCCGAAATGTTATATTGTGTGAGTGCAACAGTGCCGTCGTGCGAAAAAAGATTAGGGTCAATAACAATATGCGGCTGTGCGCCAATACTATCCATTACGTAAAGGACATCCTGATTCTGCAGGCCGTTATTTTTCAAAAAATAATATTTTCCTCCTTTTTTTTCAGGGGTACCAAACCTTTCGTAGTTCCATACCTTTGTCAGCCTTGCTTTAATTGTGTCGCGAAAAGTAATTTGTTTCAGATAGTTTGCTGTAAACTCATTCTGGGAATCAATCCATGCTCTGGTTTCGGCTGAAGAAGGGTCTTCAAGCCAGCGGTAAGGGTCAGGCACTTTTGTGCCAAAATAAACATCAACAGTATCAACCTTTCTGGTATCGGGGTAATTGAACTGCGGAGATCTGCATGCAATGAGGAATGCAAGAAGAGATAAAACAAGGGTTTGTTTCATATGTAAATTATTATTTAAGACTTTTATCAATTGCAATATTGCAATGATTGTCATTTTGGTTTTTTAGTCAAAATTATATTATTTGACTGAAACTATTTAAGATATGGCCGCTTAATGTATAGCTTATCTTTTGTCGCTATGCTTGTGAGGATTAGGGCGGCCATGCTGAGGCCTTGGCCTTCTGTGCTCCTGCTCTTCAGGCATTCCTTCAGGCCGGGGCAACAATGCCTTGCGTGAAAGCCTCAGGTTTCCTTTTTTCTCATCAATTTCAATAAGCTTGACTTCCACCGTATCACCTTCTTTTAAAACATCTTCAACATTTCTTACCCGTTCCCAGCCGATTTCTGATATGTGCAACAATCCCTGTTTGCCGGGAAGTATTTCGATAAAAGCGCCAAAGGTCTGAATGCCTTTCACCACACCTTTATAAATTTTTCCTACTTCGGGCACTTCAATAATAGCCCTTATTCTTTCAAGAGCAGCATCAATAGATGCTTTATCAGGCGACGAAATATCAACTACGCCAACATTATCAATTTCTTCGATAACTATTACTGTATTGGTTTTTGCCTGTATATCCTGAATAACCTTACCGCCGGGGCCAATAATGGCGCCAATCATATCGCGGGGTACAGTTATCTGCACTATACGTGGTACGTTGGGCTTGTAATCAGGCCTTGGCTGAGGTATTGCTTCAACGAGTTTGTCGAGTATCTTCAGCCGTCCGGTCCGGGCCTGTTCCAATGCCTGCCGCATTACATCATAAGACAATCCTTTTACCTTTATATCCATTTGCGTGGCGGTAATTCCATCACGGGTTCCGGCAACTTTGAAGTCCATATCGCCCAGATGGTCTTCATCGCCAAGTATATCCGAAAGGATGGCGTATTTAGATGTTTTCGTGTCAGTAATCAGCCCCATAGCTATGCCCGAAACAGGCTTTTTCAGTTTTACCCCCGAATCCATTAACGCCATTGTACCTGCGCAAACCGTTGCCATTGAAGATGAGCCGTTTGATTCGAGTATATCTGACACTACTCTGATTGCATAAATATTATCTTCAGGGATCATTCTTTTTAAGGCACGATGCGCCAGATTGCCATGCCCGATTTCACGCCGGCTGATACCTCGTGATGGTTTGGCTTCGCCTGTTGAGAAAGGAGGGAAATTATAGTGAAGTACAAATTTTTCAGAACCCTGTATTAACACCTCGTCAATTTCCTTTTCATCCATTTTGGTTCCCAGTGTTACTGTAGTCAGTGATTGTGTTTCACCTCTGGTAAATATGGCAGAGCCATGTGCACTGGGCAGGTAATCAACATCGCACCAAATAGGCCTGATTTCATCGGTTTTCCGGCCATCGACTCTGATACCCTCATTTAATATAAGATTTCTGACGGCCTCTTTTTCAACTTCATGAAAATAACGGTTTATAAGAACTTCATTTACTTCGGTGCCCTCAGGGAAAGATGCAATAAACTCTTTTCTTACATTTTCCAGTGCTTCCTGCCGCTGGAGTTTCAGCGGCGTATTTTTGGCAATTTGGTAAATTTTGTCGTAACCTTCATCCCATATTCTTTTTCTGAGTTCCTCATCATTAACTTCGTGTGAATACTCCCGTTTTTTTGTTTTACAGACTTCCTCCATCAGTTCAAGATGGGCTTTGCAATGAGTTTTTATCACTTCATGGGCATATTTTATGGCTTCAAGCATGTCTTCTTCCGAAATTTCGCTCATTTCGCCTTCAACCATGATAATATTATCTGCTGTGGCACCCACCATTATATCAATATCCGATTTATCAAGTTCACCAAATGTAGGGTTGATAACAAATTTTCCGTCGATACGGGCTACCCTCACTTCAGAGATCGGACCGTTAAAAGGGATATCCGATACGGCCAAAGCAGCAGAGGCTGCCAGTCCGGCCAGCGCATCGGGCATTGTATCTTTGTCAGCAGATATTAGCATAACATTTACAAATACTTCTGCATGATAATCTTCGGGAAATAATGGTCTGAGAGCCCTGTCAATTAGTCGTGACACCAGTATTTCATAATCGCTGGGTTTTGATTCGCGTTTCAGAAATCCACCAGGAAAACGCCCGATAGAAGAGAATTTTTCACGATACTCAACCTGCAGGGGCATAAAATCAACATCTTCAGCAGCCTCTTTTGCTGCAACAACAGTGGCGAGAAGCATGGTATCGCCCATTTTAACAACCACCGCACCATCAGCCTGTTTTGCCAGTTTACCAGTTTCAATTACAATTGACCTGCCATCGCCAAGGTCAATACTTTTTTCAAATACTTTAAACATAAAAAAATATATATAACAATACTAAAAATTATCTGAGGGAAAATTTATTTTATATAAAAGAAAAAAGGCAATTGCTCAATTGCCCTTTTCTTATTTTCTAAGGTTAAGCTCCTTAAGAATGGAACGATATCTTTTGATATCACGGCTTTTTAAGTAATCAAGCAACCTCCTGCGTTTTCCGACAAGCTTCAGCAAAGCACGTTGGGTGCTGAAATCCTTCTTATTGGTTTTAAGATGTTCTGTAAGATGATTGATTCTTTCAGTAAAAAGGGCAACCTGACTTTCCGGTAAGCCGGTATTGGTTTCTGACTTACCGTAAGTTGCAAAAATCTCTTTTTTCCTCTCTGTGGTTAAATACATAATTCTTAATTAATTACACATCTGTTATTTTTGACCTGCAAAAGTATTTATTTTTTTTCAGATAGCAATGAATTTAAAATAAATTCATACATCAGGTTATAATATTTTGTGAAAAACTCATTGTAATATTGAATATCAGTTTTATACCAAGAGCAATGAATTTACAAATTCATTCGGGTGAATAACAATTATTGTTGGAGAAATTTTGGCAAGTAGGAGTGAATAGTGATGGGGCTTTGCCCCATGCC
>JAJUGM010000344.1 GCA_029268165.1 Bacteroidota bacterium | reverse complement strand
GTATATCTTTAGCCTGATGTCACGGACAACCGCATTACGCATAAAGGCTATAAAATAGCTTGCCAGGTAAGTAAAACCAACCTTAAAGAAAACCATCAAGATTAAAAAAACGCCGATGTAAATAAGGGCTGTTGCCGGGCCCTTTGTTTCAGTAATTTGAGTTATATAACAGTAAATGTTATGTTTTACTGCATTGCTCAGGCTTTCGAATGATCCAGCTGCTTCTGATAATTTTATATACCCATATACTTTCTGCTCAAGTCCGAAAAGAATCCTGAGAAGCGGAATCATTGAAATAAGGGAAAAAACGCCAAACAAGGCACTGAAGAAATTGCAGAGTATATTAAAAATCAGGTTTCTTTTATATGGTAACAAATATCGGCCGACTGTTCTGAAAAATGCCTTCATGTTAATAAATTATGATTGATGGAATTTCAAAACTAAATAAATCGTATAATATAAATAGTTGTTTTATTTTTTAATTAAAATATAATTTTTAAATTCTCCAAGTCTTTTACCACCAAGAAGGTTTTTTTCTATCCAGCTTAAAATAATATATTTTGTCCTTTCATGCTTAATGGTGTTTTTACTGACAATGCGCCCACCATCAAAGCGAAGCTTATCTCCCCACGAGA
Organism: Bacteroidota bacterium; assembly: GCA_029268165.1. Taxonomy (GTDB): domain Bacteria; phylum Bacteroidota; class Bacteroidia; order Bacteroidales; family UBA10428; genus UBA5072. The sequence continues at coordinate 3,355 of JAJUGM010000344.1, read as the reverse complement.
AATTATTAATCCACTCCTGCATTACTTTTGGGTGCGTGCCTTTAAACATGGCTACTTTGCTCATATTACCATAATCGAAATTGCCCGCATAATGTTGTTTTTTATCCAGTTCGTTTACCGCCTCAACACCTTTATGATTAATGTTGAAATGTTTGATTTTGCGGTTCATTAATTCAGGCGGTCTAACCCAACCGTAATGAAAAACTCTTGCATTGGCGAGGGCTACTTTAAGTTTAAAAGTATTTTCTTTTTGGCGGTAGTGAATTCCGTCAAAATGAGGTATTCGCCTGAATGATTGCGCTGATTCCCATGAATGGATATCAGGGTCATTGCGAATGATTCGTATTTCTCTTCGGTACCAGCAATGCCCGTCCTGATAATGATTGTAATCGCCCCAGAAATGAATATAATCAAATAATAAGCCTTCAATTTCATTAATAGGCAAAAGCTCTTCACACCGTTTTTTAATAACCGGCAGGTCATCTTCATGTATCACCTCATCTGATTGCAGATAAAATAACCAGTCGCCTTTGCAGTAATGTTTTGCAATATCAGTCTGGTGTGCATGTTCCATCCCTCTGGGGTATTTCTCAATATCCCATACAGTATCAATAATTTTAATCTTAGGGCTGCCTATAGACAAAATCTCTTCCTTTGTTTTGTCGTCAGCATCGCTGTCTCCTAAAGCAACAATAAACTCATCAACAATAGGTAAAATACTCATAACCGATTGTTTCATAGGGTAGTAAAGCTTCTGAGCATTCTTCCCCATTGTAAAGCCGCTGATTTTCATTTTTCTTGTTATTCAGGTGATGTAAATCTGATAATTATTATTTACCCACGTAAGTAAACGGGGTCAATTTCAGCAGTTCCTGTTTGACCTCTTCCTTTATGTTAAGCTTACTTATGAAAGCAGATATTGTTTCGCGGTTTACCGGTTTATTATGACGTGTGAGTTCTTTAAGCATTTCATAGGGTTTTGGATATCCTTCTCGCCGTAATATGGTTTGAATGCCTTCCGAAATAACAGCCCAGTTTTCTTCAAGGTCACGGTCGATGGCTTCTTTATTGAGCAATAATTTGTTAAGGCCTCTGAGAAGTGCATGGAATGCTATTATTGTGTGGGCAAATGGAACGCCTATATTGCGCAAAACAGTTGAGTCGGTAAGGTCGCGTTGCAGCCTTGAAACGGGTAGTTTGGCCGACAGGTGTTCAAAAATAGCATTGGCAAAACCAAGATTACCTTCGCAATTTTCAAAATCAATAGGATTGATTTTATGAGGCATGGCCGACGATCCCACTTCACCAGCTTTTACCCTCTGTTTAAAATAATCCATTGAAATATAACTCCAGCAGTCACGGCTCAGGTCAATTAATATAGTATTAATCCGCTTCATGCAATCGAACATGCCTGCCAGATTATCATAGTGTTCTATTTGTGTTGTTGTCTGTGATCTGGTCAGCCCTAATTTTTCATTTACAAATTGATTGCAGAATTTTATCCAGTCAATATCGGGATAAGCTGCATAATGTGCATTCAGATTTCCGGTAGCTCCGCCAAACTTTGTTGAATAGGGTATTTGCTTTAACTGTTGCTGCTGAACTTCTAACCGTTCGGAGAATACTCTGATTTCTTTACCTAACCTGGTGGGCGATGCAGGCTGGCCGTGTGTATGTGCCAGCATAGGTATGTTTTTCCATTCTTCAGCCAGCGTATTAAGTTTCGATATTACCTGTGCAAGCAGAGGATAATAAATTGCTTCCATGGCATCTTTTAAAGAACGTGGCGTAGCAGTATTGTTAATATCCTGCGAAGTTAATCCGAAATGCACAAACTCTATGAAATCAGATAATTTCAGCTTTTTATACCTCTCCTTAAGAAAGTATTCAACAGCTTTAACATCATGATTGGTTGTTTTTTCAATGTCTTTTACATATTCGGCATCATCAATGTTAAAATCGATATATATTTTTCTTAAGGCTCCAAAATTTTCAGGTTTGAAATTTCTGAGCTGAGGCAAAGGTATTTCACATAAAGCAATAAAGTATTCGATTTCAACCATTACTCTGTAACGGATGAGTGCAAACTCTGAAAAGTAATTTGCACAATTTGACACTGCTATTCTGTATCGCCCGTCAACAGGCGAGATAGCAGTCAGCTTATTGAGTTCCATGATATTTATTTTAGGTGGGTAAAATTAATAAAACATTCATGGTTCAACAACTTTATAATGTTGTAAATTTTAATTACCATTGCATTTTAAATTTATAGTTTATGATTTCAAAAATAATAAGATATAACAAGGAAATTATTCTTGCCCTGACTGTGCTTGTTGCATCAGGTTTTATTGCTGATTCAACAAAACATGAACAGGCAACAACACAGAAAATCAGGGTGTATGTTTTTGAAATTCGTAAAGATATAGCCAAACCAGCATGGCGGATTACTCAGGAAGCTTTTGCTGAAGCTGAACAATGGAAGGCTGATTTTATTATTTTACACTTAAATACTTATGGAGGAATGTTGAATATAGCCGATTCTATCCGCACAAAAATAATTAACAGTCCCGTTCCTGTAATTGGTTTTGTTGATAACCAGGCAATTTCTGCCGGCGCTTTAATTTCCATCGCATGTGACAGCCTTTATATCAGGCCGGGCGGTAGCATTGGCGCTGCAACGGTTGTTGATCAGTCTGGAAACGTTGTACCCGATAAGTACCAGTCTTTTATGCGTTCAACCATGCGTGCAACAGCCGAATCACATGGTAAAGATACGATTATTTCGGGAAATGACACTATCATCAGATGGCACAGAGATCCGCATATCGCCGAAGCTATGGTCGATCCTGCAATTGTTGTTAATGGACTTGATGATTCTGCCAAGGTACTCACCTTTACAGCAGAAGAGGCTTTAAAATGGCATTTTTGTGAAGGATTGGCCTCGAGCATTACTGAAGTCCTTGAGAAAGCCGGTATTAACGAATATGAGCTCAGGAACTACACACCTTCAACCATAGACCATATCATTGGTTTTTTATTAAGTCCTGTTATTCAGGGAATTCTTATCATGATAATGCTTGGTGGAATATATTTTGAGCTGCAAACGCCTGGTGTAGGATTTCCCTTGGCTGCAGCCGTTACTGCCGCATTGCTATATTTTGCCCCGCTTTATCTCGAAGGATTGGCTGAAAACTGGGAAATGCTTGTTTTTCTTGCCGGCCTTGTTTTAATGGTGCTTGAAATATTTATCATACCCGGATTCGGCGTGGCCGGTATTTCAGGTGTAATTCTTATGGTGACAGGCCTGACCCTTAGCCTCATTGATAATGTAGTATTTGACCTTGAAGGATGGGGT
>JAJUGM010000343.1 GCA_029268165.1 Bacteroidota bacterium | reverse complement strand
ACCTTAACAGCGACGGTATTGTTGATGTTGAGGAACCGGGCGATAAAATCAGAGTGTGGAAAGTTACCTGGAATATAGGTGAAGTAGCAGGATATCAGTATTTTGATCCGTATTGTTCCTACGAAATTTGGGTTGACCCTCCTGACCTTGTTGCTATGGCTGCCGGCGTAGGATATGTTCACGGCTCAGTGCCTTCGCCTGTACACGGAATGTATTATCCTTACACTCCCGATATTAACAGTGCCAACCTTGCCGACACTACCTGGCAGCACTGGATGGAAAGAGACAATGCAGGCAATGTGGTTTGGAAACAACTGATTTTCCAGCGTATTGGTAATTATGAAGGATATACCTTTATTGATACCCTTGCAACAGGTTACAGGCTAAGGCCTACCGACAGCTGTGCAGGGACAACACCGCAGCCTCACAATGAATTCATTGCTGTGCTTTCACTTGGGGGCGAAGAAATTGATATGTTCCACCCCACCCCATCTCAAAGCATGTACTCTAAAATCGATTACAAAACCATATTTAATGAAGACAGGGTAACGCCAATAAGGACAACTTATACTTACTGGGCTCCGTTGCCTAATCCCCTGCAGTTTGAATATCTTTCCAACAACTTTGAAATCAAAGATACACTGGGGCATGTCATTACTTATCTGCCTTCAAGAGGCAAAGCCAGGCTAACGTTTGATGTAGATGCAACCACTGAATATTCATATTACTGGATAAGAAATTACGGATACGATGTTGATTTCAATGATCCGTCTCTTGCAATGGATGGGGTTGACTATTACGGAGACGGTGTTTTTGGGTATTTTATATATGACATTCCCAAAGGCATGGGTGGATACAGTATTACACTGCCCCGCAATGCTGACGGCAGCTATGCCCTTGATTCGATTATTGAAATAAACGGACAGCCCTTTAGCACATGGATTTCTAATCCAAACACCGGCAATACCATTGAAATATGGGAAGACCCGTTTGAATATCATATTTATCTGCCGCAGGTGTTGATACCTCCTGCCCTTGATGATGACAACTTTGACGGAGAGGACGACTGGATTGACGACCGTGGCGACAGATTCTGCTCAAAAACAGGCTATTTGCATGATATGTTTATGCCGGGCAATGGCGAGGATTATCCCAACTATCCGGCTGTGCCTTTCAGAGATGATATTTACGGCATGGTTAATTCGGGATGGTATTCCGGGCCCGACAACACTTATGGCGACGATTTTTTTGAACAGCTTGGGAAAACCCATTTCCGTATTCATGCCAACTATGAAGGCAGAGGCCGCGAAGGCCTTCTCGACATAAGCAAAGGCGGGACACTGGTGGTTGAAGAAATCTTTGGCGGCTCTCCCTGGGTTATCTTCTCACACGTTTTATCGGCTTTTGCCAAAGGAACTGATATTTCTGTTACCTCAGAGGCATTGCCTTCGATGGTAAAATACGGAACTGACACGGTATATCTCAGACATTTGATAAAAGATGAAAACGAGCCACATACTTTTAATTCGCAGTTTGACCCTTATCATCTGTCATACGGTTTCCGGGAAGCATCGGCAACTACACTGGTAGGAGGCAAAGATCCGTGCAGCCTTATTGAACCGGTTATTTCCACATCATCAATCATTGATCCGGTAAGAGACAATGTCAGCATCACACTTATCCCTGACCCCGACCCCTCAATACCTGAACTGTCTGAATACCCGAAATCATTAAACGGAGCTTTTGTGGAAGTGAAGATTGAAGTAATGAACGGAACTGATGATAACTGGATCAATACAACGCTCACACCGGTTATTCCTGCTGAAATGGGCAGCACAAGTGTGGTTTTGAGTTACGTTGCTTACCCGCGTCCGCTGGTGCCGGGCGATGACGTAGGCACATTTAAAGCCGGCTGGAGATTTAACCAGCCTGAAGGCGAAGTACTTGTAAAACACGGCAATGTACTTCCGCTATTACAACCCTCCCGCAGGGCCTATTATATCTTTCTGTTTAAGATTGACCCTTCGCTAAAGAAAAAAATATACGAGATTAACTTTGAAATTAACACCCAAAGGATTGACTATACGGGCAAAGACAAAGGCAATTTCTCATTTGCTATACCTCCGGCAATGATTTGTGTGGCTGAAAAAAACAGTAGCGGCATTGTGAAAGAATTTCAGCAATTTGTAATTCTAAAAGCCAAATTGGAGAACCTGGAAGTAAATGCAACTGCTAATTTAAGCTTTACAGGGCAGGTACGGTGGGCTACTCAGGAAATAGTACCCGATGATTTTGCCTCACTGAGCCGCTCCTTGCCTGTCAGCCATGCAGGAAGCAAGGAAATTATTGACCTGAGTTCATTCAGGGAATTTCCGTCGGTTGATACAACTGAGTTTTACATATTGCAGCAAGCCATTGTAAACAGTTACAATACAGGCGAAAAACTGGCCATTGTGAATGACGAATCGCTTCTGTTTAGTGATGTACTGATGGGTAGCCAGATAGTACCTCACGGGCCCCTGTTTGTCACGCCCGTTGGCCCGCGCCTGATTATTGACAAGCGGATATATTCGGTTAACGGATATAAAATTGAGGATACACTGGCGTTTGAGCCCGATCAGGAGGTATTTATTAAAATGCTTTTCGAAATTACCAATACTGGCAACGACATCTCATCGAATACCCTCATCAGGGTATATCCCGGCAAATTTTATGAAACGCTTGCTGATAGCCTCCCTGAAGGAGCATCTTTAAACGGCAGCGATATTAATCTCAATCTGGGCGCTCTGGTGCCCGGGGAAATGAAACGCGTATTCCTGCATTTCAGGTTAAAGCAGGACATTAAAGATAAGACTGACCTGATGAAGCTGATTGCCTCCTCGAAAGTAAGTTACACAGGTACATCCATCAACGCATCATACGGATATACCGACAATGCTGAAGTAATGTTTGGCATACATGACTTCCAGCTATATGCAGCCACATCGGTTGTTGACGGCAACCGGGTAACCATTCAGGTTTCAGCCGTTAACCGTGGATTGCCTGCACACAATGTGTCACTCAGGATATACCCTGTTGTGGGTGACGGAATTGCAGAACTTCCGCTGGCTGAGTTAATCATTGACTCGCTGGCTACATACGGAGAAATGGAACTTAATGCCGAATACCTGCTTCCAACCAATGAAGAGGTTGAATTTGTTGCCATTGTCGATGACGGCAACATCACACGCGAAGTTTTTGAAGTTAATAACAGCCTGCGCTTCAAAGCCGGCAGTAGTGTTTCGGGAAATAATGAAATGCTCAGTAATAAAGGCATTATGCTTAATGCATATCCCAATCCGTTCTCAGAACGATTATTTATCAGTTATTGCCTCGAAAAACCTGCCTCAATACTGGTTGTCTCAGTAAAAGATGTTGAAGGACGGGTATTGCATAAAATTACCGGTATGCCCATGTCAGCCGGCAGTCACATCATTGAATGGACAACCGGCGGATTACGCAGTGGTATTTATATGATTGAACTGGAAGGAAAAGATATCGAAGGCCATACGCTGCAAAAAAATATTAAATTGTTACATTACTAATACAAGCGGATAATCTCACTGATGTCAGAAACCAACAGACCCCTATGGTTAGTACTGTGCTGCTGCTTATTATGCATTTTGCATCATGGCGCAGCACAGGTGAATATTGATTTTGAAATACCTGATACGGTTTGTATTGACGATTCCATGCAGGTTATCAACCGGTCAGGCAATGCTTCATCTTATTACTGGAACTTTTGTTCAGGGAATCTCACCTATATCCCGGAAGGGGAAATCATGACCAATGTAGGGCAGGTAAACGGCCCTGCATTTATTGACGTTGTTGAAACCCCTGAAGGCTTTTATTCCTTTATTACCAATCATGTTGATGCCACACTGACACGAAATTTCTTTGGCAGCAGCCTGGCAAATAATCCGGTTTCTGAAAACCTTGGTATTGCTGGCGGTATAAATCATATT
>JAJUGM010000342.1 GCA_029268165.1 Bacteroidota bacterium | reverse complement strand
GTACCCTTCATATTGATCCCAGTTATGAGGTACATCCACTTTCTCCCATGAACTGTCATCAAATAATAAACTTTCAAAGCCTTTATAATTATTATAATTAGTTGTATCACCGGCAACTGTTCTCCAGCCATCATTTAATAAAATATCCGTTCTTATCTGATGCTGAGCCTGTAATTGATGTTCGCAAAAAAAAATGAACCAGATGAGTATTTGTCTCAGTGACTTTTTCATCATCATGTTAGTTCTAAATTGATCATTGATGTGATAAATTGTTCATGAAAATTATTTTATAAAGCATACAGGATATATGTTTTGCCTGCTTCGGTATAAAAATCATATAAATAAGATAAAGGAATGTGGGGTTGAGCTGGCTTTACATTTGGTGAAACAACCGGCGTTTTGGTTTCATTAATTATATAAAAAGGGTTTCTGTTAAATCCTTCAGCTTTTGTAAGCTCAAATTTACCAGAGGATGTAACCTGTGTGTTGACTCTGATACGGCATAAACCACCATTTTTTGAAAAAATTGTGATTTTCTCAGGTTTTCTATTGGCCCATTCAATGTCAATTTCGAAACCGCCACGGGCAACCAGACCGCTAACTTTTCCCTCAGGCCATGCATCAGGAAGTGCTGGAAGAATATAAATGAAGCCATCGTGGCTCTGAAGAAGCATTTCAGCTATTCCTGCTGTGCAGCCAAAATTTCCGTCAATCTGAAATGGAGGATGGGCATCAAGTAAATTAGGGTATGTTCCTCCTCTGGTTTTGCCATCAGGTTTGACAGCAGGTGATAATTGTTCTGTAATCAGCTTATAAGCATGATTTCCATCCAGAAGACGTGCCCAAAGGTTAACTTTCCAGCCCATTGACCAACCGGTAGATTCATCGCCCCTGAATATTAAAGATTTTTTTGCTGCTTCAAACAGTTCAGGTGTTCTGAAAGGAGAGATCTGATTACTCGGGTAAAGTCCATAAAGATGTGAAACATGGCGGTGCTGGTCAGTGGTATCATCCCAGTCATAGAGCCATTCCTGCAACTGGCCATACCGGCCTATCTGCATGGGAGCTAATTTTGAACGTACTAGTTTCAGTGTGTCAGCAAAAACATAATCTGTATCAAGTATAGCAGAAGCATTAATAATATTGGAAAACAGATCAAACAGTAACTGATTATCCATTGTGGTCCCAGCACTTGCAGAAGCCAAACCTTTATACATATTTTCAGGCGAATTGGAAGGACACAGCACCAGCCATTTATGTTCAGGTTCTTCAACTAGCACATCAAGGTAAAACATTGATGCATATTTCATAACCGCATACATGTTTCGAAGAAAAACTTTATCTCCGGTAAACAGAAAGTGTTGCCAGATATGCTGAGTAAGCCAGTTACTCCCCGATGGCCATAAACCATAAAATGCTCTGTCACACGGCCCAGAAATTCTCCAAATATCAGTATTGTGATGCACCACCCAACCCCGGGCACCATATATCTTCCATGCACTCTCTCTGCCTGTAACTGATAAATCATTAATTAATTGAAACAATGGCTGATGCAGTTCACTTAAATTGGTAACTTCGGCGGGCCAGTAATTCATTTCACAATTAATATTCAAGGTGTACTTACTATCCCATGGAGGAAACATCAGGTTGTTCCATTTCCCCTGAAGATTGGCAGGTTGACCGCCCGGCTGGGAACTGCTGATGAGAAGATATCGGCCGTACTGAAAATATAAGGCAGCCAGATGTGGGTCGTTACCTTTGCGAAACTGATTCAATCTAATATCCGTTGGATTAAAAACCGAATCAGTTACTCCAAGGTTAAGAGAAACCCTGTCAAAATACCGTCTGTAAAATGAAATATGATCATTCAGCGCCTTTTCATAGGGTTTCCTGATAGCCTTCTGCAAAACAGCAATGGCTTTAGTATCTGGGTCGCCGCTTAAGTCATTATATTTTTTGAAATTGGTGGCTATGGATACGTAAATCATGGCTACATTGGCATTTATTACCGATACTGATGTATCGTTACTTTCAATATAACCTTTCTCAATAACAGGCATAACAATTGTCTTAAATTTCACCTTTCCCTCGATACCCTCATGAGCCGATGTAATACCATTCATAAATAAATTATTCTCTTTTGTATTAATTGAATGTTTCTGCATACTTTTCAAGGATATGCAAAATGAAATCTTCCCTGGTTTATCTGCGCTAAGCCTGATAATGATAACGTCATCAGTAAATGATGTAAAAATTTCGCGCCTGTATGTTACGCCACCTGATTTGTATTTTACCAATGTTACAGCTCTTTCTATATCAAGTTCGCGATAATAATCTGAAATTTTTTCATATTCCGGAAAAGTAATCATTAAATCTCCAACAGGCTGATATGGCATACCGTGTTGGTAGGATTTAATGTATTTGTCAGCAACTTCTTGTGCCCTGGCATATTCTCCCTTTAAAACCAGATCTCTTACAACAGAGATATATTCCTTGCATTCGGGGTTGACATTATTATGCGGACCACCTGCCCACACCGTTTCTTCATTAAGCTGAAGTATTTCCTGCTTAATGCCTCCAAAAACCATGGCGCCAAGCCTGCCATTTCCTATGGGAAGCGCTTCATTCCAACTTTCTGCTGGCTTGGTATACCAAAGTTTCAGGCTAAAGCTGTTATCTGTACTTCTACAAAAATAAAACAGCATTACAAATACAGTAAATAGAAGCGGTTTCTTCATGAGTAAACATTTTTTATTATCATTAATATTCAGTAATTAATATCAAACGCATATCTGGTGAATGATGTCATAAGCTCTGTCTTGCTCTGAGGGTGACTGGCAATAGGTTACCACTACCAGTTTCATTCCGGATGTCCAAAGCCTTTTTATTTGTTTTTTAATAGTCTGTGCATTACCTACAATTCGGGCATTAAGCACAATACCTGTACGGGCAAACTGATGAAAGGCTTCAAGGTTACTTGTGGCACCCGGGTCAGTTTCAGGTGAAAAAGCAGCATCTACCATCTGCAAATTATTAATATTTAGTACAGCATTAATCAGTCCCGACCAATCGCCACATGAATGAAACGCAGGTCCGCCAAAAGACTTGCAAATTTTTTCCACAGCAGGAACTGCAACTTCAAGAAATTGTTCGGGCGATATCATAATGGCATTGTCATCACTCACTCCGAGGCCTTTCCAATATTTAGAGGAAGCAAAACCATGTCCCGGTAAAACCAGAACATCACCAATAAGTTTTTGCTGTTCATTATTAAATGCTATGGTTAGGTCAGCCAGAATATCAAATAGCTTTTTAATTTTTAAAGGTTCCATCATCAGCTCATAAAAAAACTGGTCAAGTGGAATTAATTGGCCGATAATATTTAGAGGAGATTGAGAATCGGTAAATGACAGCGGAAGTTTACCATGTGTTTTTTCCAGAAAATATTCAATCATATTTAACGTATGCTTTCCGATATGGGTAGAAGCGACTTCCTTCGGTTGATGTTTTAATACTTCATCCACTGTCTTATACCTTGGTTTCATTGCAGGAGCATTGCCTTCATACCAAAGATAATCTCCTCCAAAAGCACTTGCAATTGTACCAATGCCATACCAGGGTTCCAGAAAATTAGGGACATCGGTTTTAAAAGACATACTCATTTTGAGTGCTCCCAGCTGGTTTTCAAGTGAGTTCTTTATATCCCTGCAACCATAAGAAAAACAATCGGCCACCCGCATTCTGCGATAAACGACAACACCAGAATCTGACTTCCAGAAGGCTTTGCATCGCTCATTCAGTTCACTGGCATATCCGGAATATTCATCAAAATTAAAATGTTCCGGTTTTATTGGAATAACAGGAGTTGACTGGGAATCTGAGAGCCTTGTATTGAAATTATTCATAACTGTACTCCTTTCTCAAGGTTTCCACAGTTTCAAATATTGCATCAATTTTATCATCACTCACTTTATCGTCAATATTAATACAACACACTCCGGTAAGATATGGATTT
>JAJUGM010000341.1 GCA_029268165.1 Bacteroidota bacterium | reverse complement strand
GTGGCAGATTAAATCCAATGATTGACTCCGAATGCCCCAGGAACAAATATCCATTTGTTTTTAAATACAAGCATAGTCGCTGAAGCATTTCATATTGAATTTCCCGTTCAAAATATATAAGCACATTTCTGCAAAAAATAATATCGTACTTCTCAAATAGCTGATATCTGTCACTAATCAGGTTAAGTCTTCTGAAAGTTATTTTGTTTCTCAAATCAGGTATTAGTCTGACTTTTTTCTCCTGACGGTTTTTACTTCGCAGGAAATATTTCTTTTTCAGATCTTCAGGAATTACTTGAATTTTATCTTCATCATATATACCCTCCACAGCAATTTTCAGCATTCTTGTTGAGATATCTGTTGCCAGAATAGAAAAGTCAATATTTCTGTTATTTTTTGCAAATTCACTCAATATGATTGCCAGGGTATAAGGCTCTTCGCCGCTTGAGCAACCTGCGCTCCATAATTTCAGGTGACAATCTGGTGATTTGGTGAGTAACTGAGGGAGCACATTATTTGCAAGATATTCAAAATGAACCGGTTCACGAAAAAAATCGGTTTTATTCGTGCTAACCACATCCATCATGTGAATCACTTCCTCCTGCTGTCCTTGTGGTGAAAAAACATAATCGACATAATCCCTGAAACTTACAAAATTCAATGCTTTCAATCGCCTCTGAAGCCTGCTTTGCAGCAATACTTTCTTAACCGGCGGCATCTTTATGCCATATTCCTGCATAATAAAACTGCTAAGCCTGTTAAAATCACGATCACTGAGCGAAGCGCCATGAAATTCAGCATAAGGATTTTGTAAAAATTCGGATTTTTCTGGCATTAAATTACACTTGTTGTTAATTTGAGGCATTTTCATCAATACCAAGATAGTAATTTATCTTATATTTCTGTTTTCAGGAAAAAGATTCAGTATTTTTCAAATTCATTATCAGATATTTTGGCATTGCCTGGTGATTGACCCGTTGTTTTTCTCTTTACATCCTTTACTCTTTGTTTATGTGTTCTGTTTTCTTTATTTGTTTCTTCTTTCTCAATTGCCTTCTCGTTTTTAGTTTCTTTCTTAGTCATCTTTGCAAGTATATCCTGAAATTTCTTTATCTGGTTTTCTATTTCAAGGATGCTTTGATGGTCAAAATCATCTTTGGAGGTTTTAAAGTAAGAAATAATTTCAACCAGCTGTTCAGCCTGACTTGTAAGTTCCTCCGCACTTGTTGACAGCTCCTCTGAAAGGGAGGAATTCTGTTGTGTAACTTCGTTTAATTGTTGTAAAGCTGTATTTACCTGATTAATTCCTGAACTTTGCTCGAGGCTGGCAGCAGCAACTTCCTGTACAAGGTTTGATGATTTCACTATATCAGGGACAAGCTCATTAAGCAGTTGATTGGATTTTTCAGCCTTTGAAAGACTCATTTTAGAAAGATTTTCGATTTCAGACGCTGACTTCAGGCTGCTTTCGGCCAATAATCTAACTTCTCCGGCAACAACAGCAAATCCTTTTCCGTGCTCGCCGGCACGGGCAGCTTCAATGGCAGCATTAATAGCAAGCAGATCAGTCTTATCAGCAATATCATTTATTACAGCAATCTTTTCAACTATTGCTTTCATAGCATTGTTGGTTTCATTAAAAGCTTCAACGACAATATTGATTTTATCCTTCAACGCTGAAGTGATCTGGTTGGTGAGGTTTGCATTTTCTGCGTTCTGATTAACACTGGCCGACATTTCTTCCAGAGAAGATGAAGCTTCTTCTGTAGCCGATGCCTGTTCATTTGCTCCCTGAGCCAGCATTTGCGACGAACTGCTTAATTGTTTGCTGCTTGAGGCAACGAATTCAGAGGCCTCCTTGATCCTACTTACAATATCGCGTAATTTTTCAACCATATTCTTAAGGGCTTTGTCCAAGTCTCCCTGACCGGTCTTCTCCATCATATCAGCACCCAGGTAACCTTTTGAAACCATATCAGCAATTTCAACACTTATTTTCAGATTTTTAACCATGTTTCTCAGGGCTTTATCCAAATCACCTTCCTCGCTTTCCTTTTTAAACACAATATTCAGGTTTCCCTGCGCTACCATATCAGCAATGTTTACGCTATATTTCAGATTGCTGATCATTCTTTCAACTGAATTAGATATCTGACCAATTTCGTTTTTATTTTTTAGTAAGTTTTTGTCAACTTCCACTGAGGTATTACCTGATGCAACCTGATTGATATTACCGGTTAATGTGATAATAGGGCTTGTAATTTTTCGCATCAGATAACGTATGGTTATATAAATAATAGCCAGAACCGGTGGGGCTATATACATTAAGTACTTAATTTCATAAATCCCCATGAAAGCTCCTGATATTGCTGCAATAGCAGCTATTGTCAACATGGGTGCCATCACGTCATTCAGTATAGATCGTTTAAAAACCAGCTTAAGGACAGCCAGAATAACAATTAATATTGCCAATACTATTCCAGTGATCCATAAAAACTTTTCCATAATAATTAATTTTATTTTTTGCTTTTTGTTTTTTCTTTTGTGTCGTTGATAACATGTACCTCATCTTCAGAAAATATTTTTTCAACATTGAGAAAAGTGATGATAGAATCTTTCACTTTCATGGCCCCTTTTAAATACTCGGGATTATAATAATTTCCAAATTCCAGGACAGGTTGTATTTTATTTTCCTGAATATTAAGCACGCCCATTACCTTGTCAGCAATAAGGCCTACTTTGGAAACGTTTTTATTTACTTCAAATTCAATTACAATAATTACCTTTTTTGGAGCATCCTGGTGTGGCGGAATATTTAATTTTTTTTGTGCACTGATAACAGAAATTATATCACCCCTGAAATTAAGAATGCCTGCGATATATTCTGCAGTTTTCGGCACTGGCGCAACTCCTTCATTTCTGACTACTTCAATAACATTTTCGGCATTAATTGCAAATATTTCATTTTCAATACGAAAACTCAAATAAATACCTTCTTTATTTCTTGATGTATTTTCCATAACTTAAGCTATTGTGTATTTTGTATTTCTTTTTTTGTGGAGATTATTTTGCCTATATCAAGGATTAAAACCAGTGTACCATCTCCCATTATGCTGACTCCGGTAAAGAAATTATGTTTTTTATGCAAATCGCCCAGGGGTTTTACAACAGCCTGATGCTCTCCTACAACGTGGTCAACAAGAAGGCCGTATTTTTTATCATACTGTTTAACAATTATAATCCTTCCAAAGTCAGGAAAAGGCTCATTGATATCAAATTCTTCTCTTAAAACGATAACAGGTAATAACTGGTCTTCAAATTCAAACTGTCGCTTATGACTATTAAGGATTGCAGTATTTTTTACACGCAAGCATGTTTCAACCGAAGACAGCGGAACCAGGTAAAGCGAATCTCCGATTACAACTTTTAGCGTGTCAATGATAGAAAGGGTCAGAGGCAATTTAATAGTAATACTGGTGCCAAGATTCACTTCAGAATCAATTTCAATTTCGCCACGGAGTTCGGTAATTTTTTGCTTTACAACATCCATTCCTACGCCCCTTCCCGATAATTTTGATACTTTTTGAGCGGTTGTCAAACCTGGCAGGAATATCAGATCATATATTTCGCGTTTATCAAGTTTTTGCCCGGGTACAACAAATCCTTTTTCAATTGCTTTTTTTAATATAGTGTCCGGATTGATACCTGCGCCATCGTCCTGAATCTGAATAAAAACATTGGCTCCCGAATAGAAAGAAGTGAAGCGAATAATTCCTTTGACTGGTTTATGCATCTTCTGCCGAACTTCTTTGCTTTCAATACCATGATCGATACTATTCCGAATAATATGCATCAATGGGTCCTCAAGGCTATTGATGATGGTTTTATCAAGCTCCGTATCAGTCCCTTCAGTAATAAAAGAAATATCTTTGCCCATCTGCTGTGATAAATCACGAACTAATCGTCTTAACTTAAGTGTTAATTCATTTAATGGCACAAGCCTTAATTCCAGTGCAT
>JAJUGM010000340.1 GCA_029268165.1 Bacteroidota bacterium | reverse complement strand
CATCTCATCACCTTCTGCATTTACAAGCCTATAAACATTTGTTTCAGGATTATTGGCCAGTCCAAGCTGTGCACGCAGGTTATAAGCGTTTTCAATTTTCTTTTTCCAGAAATCTTCACTGGTTTCAACCCGGTCAAACGAAAAAATCCTTGCTGAAATAGTTCCTGCCTGATAATGGCCTTTGCCAAGAAATTCATGATCATGGGAAAATATATCAATAATATCTCCTTCTGTCGGATTTCCTTCGGTTTTTTGAATTGCTCCTGAAAAAATCCATGGATGTAATCTTTTAACTGATTGTTCTTTACCTTTTTTAAGTATGATTTTTTTTGCTGCGTTCATTAATGGCAATTAAATTCGGGAATACCTTATATGGTTCAGTTTTTTATAAATCTCAAGACATACCCAGGCGTCAGTAGCGGCATATTCAAGTTGTTGCTGCGAGAGTGATTCTTCTTCCCAGTTTGATGTCTGAAAGCGTTTGGAAATTCTGAAACCCAGAACCTGTGCGGTTATTTTCTTCAGGCTTTTATCGCCGATATTAAAATTTATTACATATTGCTGAAGGTCAATAAATCCGTTGGGTTCAACCGGGCTAAGCCGGTTTATTGCTTTCAGATCATCGCGAATAGCCACACCTATTTTTGTAATTTTATAGTCTTCAAGTATAAACTTCAGAAAGCCCGGTATTCCTATTTTATTAAGGCGGAAAATGAATGCATGTTCATGTGTAGCCAATTGGAGCAGGGAAACTTTATTGATTTTGCCTTTTCTGAAGGAAGGACGTGTTTCGGTATCAAAGCCAAATTCACTGAAGCTATTAAGCAACGATTTAATGGAATGAAATTGCTGCAGGTTTTCAATGAGATGTATCTGACCCTCAAATTTTCTGAGTGGCAGGTTATCAATCATTTCACTATCTAGGGTAGTCAGATTACTTTTATCATTCTTCATCATAGGTTATATCATCTTCTTCTGAGAACCAGCTTTCCTCTGATTCGTCGTTAATGTTATCAAAGCGTAACTGGTTTGATGTCAGTTGATGCCCGTATAATAACTGGTGTATTGACTGCAATGTTTCAATAAGCTGAAGCCCCCAGTATTTTTCAAAACTGTTCCGGCAGCTCCATATTGCATCATTCATGGGTTGTGAAAGTCCTATCTCATATAGCCTGTAACAATCTTTCAGCTCTTTGTAAATATCTGTAATTGACTCTGCCAGACTGAAACTAAGTATATCCATGCCCATAGTTTTGTCTTTCAGCTTTATTGAATTTGATCCGTCAAATTTTTCAATGATACCCTGAAGCCTGTCATGCACTGAAGCATATTCATTTTCATGGACAAATTTCTGGGGTTCTTCTTCATAACAATATTTCGGCTTTTTCAGAAGTGCCGTGTGTGCATATACTTTAGCAAGTAAACTCTGCATGGCAATCAGTAACTCGACCGGCCTGGCAGTGCCGGCCTTTTCAATATACTGACAGAATTCCCGTGCAGTTGCAATATATTCTTTTATAAGAGGTGTCCTTAAGTCTTCCATAAAAAATCTGTTAAAATATCTGATTGAACGCCCAAAATTACGTTCAAAATTTTGAATTAACTGTTATTTTTTGACCAAAAAAAGTTTCTGATCATCCATGCTGTCAATTATCTTATTATCCATCAGCCACCTGATTACTTTTATCACTTTTTCATGTTCAAAAGCCATACGGTTAATAAGGTTATCAGGTTTAACCGGTTCAAGGGCAAGTATGGCCAGGATTTCTTCCTTTATCATTTCAAATTCCTGTTGTTTCAGCTCCCGGTCATTTTTTCTGCGACAGGCATCACAATAGTTACAGGGTTCCGAGGTTAATTCCCCAAAGTATTTTAATAAGAACTGGCTTCTGCATATATTGTCATTGGAAGCATAATGCAGCATGGTTTCTGCTCTTTCACGAAAGCGTTCTTTCCTGAGCCGATAGTTTTCTTTAGAAATATATAAATTTTTTTCGTCAAGCCGCTCTTCAATAAAAGCAATCATGGGAGTTCTTTTTTGTTTAATATATCTGATAATCCCCATGGAGCTTAGTTTAACCAGATATTGCACAACGACTTCATGGTCAACACCGGCCTTACGTGCAAGTGAGGTTTCGTCGATTACCGTGTATTCGTTAAACACTCCTGTGTATGATCTGAGTATCAGTTTAATAAAAGAATCGAACGAAGCATTGGCAATCTGAAATTTATAGAGGTCATCACGGTTAAGCATGAATTTCAGCCTTGACGGATTGTTAATTTCCTCAGTAAGTTCGATATATCCTTCTCTTTCGAGTATTTTCAGACTGCTGAAGGCTGTATTCAGGTTAAGCTTAAATGCCGTAATAAAGTCAGACAGGTTAAAGTCAAAAACACTGCCTTTTCCTCCGCCAATCGGAATACGAAGAAAATTTCCAAGAGCTGAATAAACATTTTTAATCACATCAAGTTCCGGAAAGTTGATACGCAGGCGCTGTTCAATAATCATTTTATCTGACGGGGCATAGAGTAATATAGCATAAGCACGCTTACCGTCTCTGCCTGCCCTTCCAGCCTCCTGAAAATATGATTCTGGTGAATCAGGAAGGTCAACATGTACTACAAACCTCACGTCGGGTTTATCAATGCCCATGCCGAATGCATTCGTGGCGACCATTACCCTGGTTTTTCCTATTGTCCATGACAGTTGCCGGTCTGACCTAACTTCATAAGAAAGACCTGCATGGTAATAGTTCGCTGAAATACCATGTTTATTAAGAAGTATGGAAAGCTCAGCACATTTTTTCCGGCTTCTTACATACACAATTCCGCTTCCACTGATTTTTTTAATAATAGTCACAAGGTCATTTTCCTTGTTCTCGGTTTTCTTAACCGTATAAATCAAATTTTCACGGAAAAAGCTGCTTTTAAAAACATTTTTTTGTTTGAACAGTAACTTTTCCTGAATATCATCAGCCACCAATGGTGTTGCGGTTGCTGTCAGAGCAAGTACCTTCACATCGGGCAGTAGTTTCCGGAGATCAGCTATTTTAAGATATGATGGGCGGAAGTCGTAACCCCAGTGGGAAATGCAATGAGCTTCATCAACTACAATAAGGTTTACGTTCATCTCCTGTACGCGCGTTCTGAAAATCTCGGTAATCAGCCTCTCAGGAGACAGATACAGAAATTTATACTCGCCATAAATACAGTTATTTAAAGCGATGTCAATTTCTTCACGAGTCAGACCTGAATGTATGGCAAGGGCTTTTATTTGTTTTCTTTTCAGATTTTCAACCTGATCGCGCATAAGTGCAATAAGTGGTGTAATAACAATACAAATTCCTTTCATAGCCAGGGCAGGTACCTGAAAGGTAAGTGATTTGCCACCACCTGTAGGCATCAGTCCAAGCGTATCATTTTTGTTTAACACCGATCTGATTATCTCTTCCTGCATTGGGCGGAAAGAGATATTCCCCCAGTAATCTTTTACTATTTGCCGGTATTCCTGCATGGCAGATAACGTTAAAAAAACTAAAAAAGGAAACAAATCAGGTAATTAATCTAATTTTGAATCAATATTACTTCAAATTTTTGTAATTTCGCACCATTTAAATTTAAGTATAGTGATATATGGCTTATGTATCGGAGAAAATTATCAGTGAAGCGCTAACTTTTGATGACGTGCTTCTGGTTCCGGCATATTCAGAAGTACTTCCCAAAGAAGTGGATATTACTTCGCGCTTCACACGAAATATTAAGCTCAATGCACCCATTGTCTCCGCCGCTATGGATACGGTTACTGAAGCAACAATGGCAATAGCGATAGCACGAGAGGGCGGTATAGGGGTTATCCATAAAAATATGACCATTGAAGAGCAGGCAAAGCAGGTTAAGACGGTTAAGCGTGCAGAAAACGGGATGATTTTTGATCCGATTACCATTAAGGCAACTGCTACTGTGGGTGATACGCTGAATCTGATGAAGGAATATAAAATAGGAGGTATTCCCGTGGTAGATGGGCAGCATAAACTGATAGGAATAGT
>JAJUGM010000339.1 GCA_029268165.1 Bacteroidota bacterium | reverse complement strand
CGGAAGCATCTGACGAAAATTCTGCTGAATGGCAGGTGGGGCGCAATTATCAATTATTCAGGTATATGCTTGGTTGCAATGCCTATGGCAGTTATCCCACAAAATTCAACGGTGGATTGTTTACATTTGATCCGCGCTTCGTTGATTCCACGCGTAACTATACTCCCGATTACCGTAACTGGGGAGGAGGTACATTTACTGCCCAGAACCAGCGACTGGTCTATTTTCCTATGCTGAAAAGCGGCGATTTTGATGCCATGAAAAGTCAGTTCGATTTTTATCTCAGGATACTGAGGAATGCAGAACTGCGCAGCGAGTCCTACTGGAAACATAAGGGTGCTTGCTTCACAGAGCAGATAGAAAATTTCGGGCTTCCAAACTGCACAGAATACGGATGGAACAGGCCTGAATGGTTTGATAAGGGACTGGAATATAACGCATGGCTTGAATATCAGTGGGATACTGCCCTCGAATTCTGTCTGATGATACTCGAAACCCGGAACTATGCCAGCTATGATATTGCTGAGTATATACCGATTATTGAAAGTTGCCTTACTTTCTTTTATGAACATTACCAGTACCTTGCAGGGTTACGTGGCATAAAAACTTTTGACCAGAACGGCCATTTGATATTATACCCTGGTTCAGCGTGTGAAACTTATAAAATGGCTTATAATTCCACCTCAACTATTTCAGCTTTGCAGACTGTCATCAGGAAAATACTTGAATTACCACAGTCCTATATTTCTGATTCAGCCAGGGAGCTTTATAATGATATGTTGAAACGTTTACCGCCATTAAGTTTCCGTCAATGTGAAGGGTATGTGACTATTGCGCCTGCAAAACTCTGGGAAAGGATAAACAATACCGAGACTCCGCAGCTTTATCCGGTTTTTCCCTGGGGAATTTATGGGATAGGTAAACCTGGTCTGGATACGGCAATAAATACATGGAAACATGATCCTGATGCAGTCAGGTTCAGAAGCCACATAGGGTGGAAACAGGATAACATTTTCGCAGCCAGGTTGGGACTTATTAATGAAGCCTCACAGCTTACTCTTATGAAGTTAAAAGATTCCGGCAGAAGATTCCCTGCTTTCTGGGGACCTGGATTTGACTGGACTCCCGACCATAACTGGGGAGGTTCGGGCATGATCGGACTTCAGGAAATGTTGATACAGACCGTTAATGAAAAGATATTTCTTTTCCCGGCATGGCCTGTTGAATGGGACGTACATTTTAAACTTCATGCACCGTTTAACACAACAGTTGAAGCAGTACTCCGAAACAAGAAAATTGAAGTTCTAAAAGTAATTCCCGAAACCAGGAGCCATGATGTAATTATAATGCTTGATGAGCATAAACTCAATAAATAAAATATTATAAAAATATGCTTCATAAAGACCGCTTTTATGCAACAATAAACTATCAAAAAACAGACCGGCCTGCATCATGGCTGGGGTTGCCCGTCCCATCTGCCGAACCGGGACTCCTGAAATATTTCAAAGCCCGATCGGTTAACAACCTGAAAAAAATCATTGATGACGATATTTACCCTATTGAGGTGCCATATAACTATCCGCCTTCATACCACATTGCCTGTGCTTTTGATTTTGCCAAGAAAAAACATCTTGACCGGCCAGATGACAGGACACTCACTGCCCCGGGATTTTTCGAAGATTATTCCGACCCTGAAGACGTAAACAGGTTTGAATGGCCTGATCCGGCGCAATATCTCGATAAAGAAGAATCTAAGAGAAGGGCAAAGTCAGCACCTGATGACTATGCTAAGATAGGAATAATCTGGAGTGCTCACTTCCAGGATGCCTGCTCAGCTTTTGGAATGGAGCATGCCTTGATGGTTATGTTAACCAATCCGCCTATGTTTAAAGCAGTAATTAACCGCATAACTGAATTTTACTTAAAAGCCAACGAGATATTTTATGAAAGCACTAAAGACCACCTTGATGCCGTGCTGATCGGAAATGATTTTGGCTGCCAGACAGGCCTGATGTTATCGCCTGACCTGATAAGGGAATTTGTTTTTCCTGATACAAAAAAACTTATTGACCAGGCAAAAAGCTATGGTTTAAAAGTAGTACATCATTCATGCGGATCAATTTTTCCAATTATAAACGATCTGATAGAACTCGGGGTAGATATTGTTCACCCTATACAGGCACTTGCAAAAGATATGGATGCTGCAAACCTGAGAAAGCATTTTTATAAAAAAGTGGCTTTCTGCGGGGGTGTTGATGCGCAATACCTACTAGTAAAGGGCTCGCCTGCTGAGGTAAGAAAAAAAGTACTCGAAATCAAGGAGTTATTTCCTACCGGATTAATCATTTCTCCCAGTCATGAGGCTATTCTGCCTGATATTCCGGCATGCAATATTGAAGCTCTTTTTAATGCTGTTAAGGAAGATTGAAATTAAATTTTATTAAATTATATTATATATATCAGCAACATATAAAAAAATCTATATGAAAAGATTCGGACAGGTTATTAAGGTAAAGCCAGGCAAAGCTGATGAATATATAAGACATCATAAGGCTGTATGGCCTGGTGTATTAAAAACAATAAAAGAATGTAACCTTTCAAACTATTCCATTTACTTTAAAGATAATATGTTGTTTGCCTATTTTGAATATACAGGAAAAGATTTTGAGGCAGACATGAAAAAAATGGCAGAGGATGCTGAGACAGTCCGTTGGTGGGATGTGGTAAAGCCGTTGACCGAACCACTTGATACACGGCAACCGGGTGAGTTCTGGGCCAATATGGAAGAAGTTTTTCACATTGATTAGATTATTGCCATTCATTTTTTTTCTGGCAATACTTTTCTCACCCTCACAAGGATTGCGGATACTTTCTTACCTCATCCCCTCATACCTTTATAACTTAATCCTTCCTTAATCATTTCACCGGTTGCATATATGTGGGGCTATCTGGTCGAGGGGAAGGACTTTGTGCACCGCATTTATTTTGATTGCTTCATTGGGCATTCCGAATACCACGCAACTTTTTTCATCCTGTGCAATAGTATAGGCACCTGCCTCTTTCATTTCGAGAAGGCCTTTGGCTCCATCACCGCCCATACCGGTCATAATAATACCAATGGCATTTTTCCCTGCATACCGCGCTGTTGAACGGAACAAAACATCTACCGAAGGCCTGTGTCTGTTTACCAAAGGGCCATCAAGCAATTCAACAAAATAACTGTTTCCCTGACGTTTCAGCAACATATGCCTGTTTCCAGGCGCAACAAGTGCATGACCTCTGATGACCGGGTCACCGTCTTCCGCTTCTTTAACATTTATAATGCATAACTCATTGAGACGGTCAGCAAAAGACCTGGTAAAATTTTCAGGCATGTGCTGTACAATTAAAATACCAGGCGAATCAGCAGGCATTGCTTCAAGAAAAACCTTCAGAGCCTCAGTTCCGCCTGTTGATGCACCAACAGAAATCACTATATCCGTTGTTGTTTGTTTGCCAAAATATTTTACAGGCGGGATAACTGCATCTGCGGTCAATTTTGGTTCAATTACCATTTTTTCAGCAGGTGAAATTCTTTTTATTTTAGCTATTGCTGCTGCTTTAACAGCGTCGCAAATACGTATTTTCGATTCTTCAAAAAAACGGCGGGTGTCAAGCTGGGGTTTGTTAATAATTTCAACTGCCCCATATTCCAGGGCTTTTATGCCTGATTCAGAATTGTTTGCTGTCATGCTTGAAATAACGACAACAGGAATCGGTTGCTGAATCATTATTTTTCGAAGAAATGTTAGTCCATTCATCTGGGGCATTTCAATATCAAGCGTAATAACATCAGGCTGCTCTCTTGCCATTTTTTGCGCAGCAAAAAGCGGGTTTGCCGCTGTACCTATTACTTTAATATCGGGATCCGCGTTAAGGATTTCAGCCAGTGTTTGTCTTACGACAGCTGAATCGTCAACTATAAGCACTTTAATCTTTTTTTTCATGCTGCTACATGTTGTAACATCCCTCTAAATTAAAATTTCATATTAATATAATTATTCTATACCTAATTCTTATATTT
>JAJUGM010000338.1 GCA_029268165.1 Bacteroidota bacterium | reverse complement strand
TATTATTTTTTGCCCCTTTTATTAGGTCTGGTCGGTATGTTATTTCAACTGCAACGTGATGTAAAAAATTTCTGGGTAGTAATGTTTTTGTTTATTTTAACCGGCCTGGCTATTGTTGTTTATTTAAATCAAAAACCTTTTGAGCCAAGGGAAAGAGATTATTCCTATGCAGGTTCATTTTATGCATTTGCAATATGGATTGGACTGGGCGTTCTCGGATTATTTGAAAGTCTGTCTGAAAAATTTCAGAAGAAAATATTAGCTTTTTTTATAACGATAATTTGTTTAACGCTGGTACCCGGTATTTTGGCCGCTGAAAATTGGGACGATCACAATCGTTCAGGACGTTATACTGCCCGGGATATAGCATATAATTATTTAAATTCATGTGAAAAAAATGCTATTTTATTTACGGTTGGTGACAATGACACATTTCCTCTATGGTATGCTCAGGAGGTTGAAGGGATCCGTACAGATGTGAGGGTCGTAAACCTTATGTTGCTTAACATGGACTGGTATATTGACCAGATGAGACGCAGAGCCTACGAATCAGATCCGTTACCCATTTCAACTCCTCCTGAAAAATTCAGAATTGGTATTAATGATGTTATTTACATTCAGGAAAGAACAAACATTACGGCTGATTTAAAGGATATTATGGAATTTATTCTAAGTGATAAACCGGGAACAAAACTTGAGGCCCAGACAGGTGAATTATACAGTTATATTCCTACTCGAAATTTCAGAATCCCGGTAGATTCATCGATTGTAATAAAAAATGGCACAGTCAAGCCTAAAGATGCTTCTTTAATTGTTCCATCAATTGAATGGCGGTTTAATCGCAACAGGTTACTTAAAAGTGATTTTATTGTTTTGGATATCCTGGCAAATAACAACTGGAAACGCCCTGTTTATTATGTAACCGAAGGGCATGAAGGCACTCTTGGTTTGGATAATTATTTTCAGCTTGAGGGATTTGCCTATCGGCTGGTGCCAATAAAAAATCCCGGGTCAAATCAATTAAATACAGGTCGCATAGATACCGAAATTTTATATGACAGACTAATGAATACATTTCGCTGGGGACGTATGAAAGAACCTGATGTGTATCTGGATGATTTTCATAAAAGGACCATGTCTATTGTCAGAGTGCGTAGCCGCTTTGTCAGACTTGCTGATGAGTTAATTAAAAACGGAGATAACAATAAAGCTCTGATGGTAATTGACAGATGTAATGAATTAACTCCTCATAAAGTTATTCCATTTGATTATTTCAGTATTGAGATGGCGCAAACATATTACAGGCTTAATGCAACTGAAAAGGCAAATACAATTCTGGAAGAATACGGTAATATCTGCAATGATTATCTGAATTATTATCTTGATCAGAAAAAAAGTACAATAAAGATTATCAAAAATGATATTCAATATTCCCTTTCGATGATGAGCAGAATGTCTGAATTAAGCAGAATATATAACCAGCACGAACTGAATCATAAGCTTGATTCATTATTTAATTATCATTATGATATTTATATTAAAAAAATGGCAAAATAAAACTTAGAATTATTTCTTTCTTTGCATTAATTCTTCTGTAAACTGGTATAGTGAAAGTTTTCTGTCTTTGTCGCATCTAACGCCTGCAAGTGACTGCATGGCTAGACTAAAATATTTATTGATTTCGCACTCGGTTTTTTCTTTAATTTTTAGTTCATTAAAAACTGTAACAACATTTTTTATTTTCTCATCCCTGTCAGATGAATTGTTACTAAGCCAGAATTCCAGTTTCCGGAGGGATTCGCCATGAGCCATATTTAACGCTGTGATTAGCAAAAAGGTTTTCTTATTTGAATATATATCATTGCCGGTTTGTTTTCCTAATAACTCAGATGCTCCATATACATCAAGTAAATCATCCTGTAATTGAAATGCTATCCCAAGATTTTTTCCAAAAGAGTATAACAAATCTGCATCACCTGAAGATGCTTTACCACAAATTGCTCCTATTTTTAGTGAAGCAGCCAATAAAACCGCTGTTTTTAGTTCTATCATTTTGATATATTCACTAACCGATACATCAGTTTTTAATTCATAATCCATATCATATTGTTGACCCTCACATATTTCAAGAGCAGTTTTATTAAATACAGGTATTATATCATTAAGTATATCGAAAGAAGAGTTAAAAAGAATTTCATAAGCTTTAATCATCATCGCATCTCCCGACAGTATAGCAATATTGTTGTTCCATTTCTTGTGAACCGTTAGCTTATTTCTGCGTAAATCAGACTGATCCATAATATCATCATGCAACAAAGTGAAATTATGCAATAATTCTATAGCAAGTGCAGGTTCAACGGCATATTCAATTGATTCGGAAAAAATATTGCATCCCATTAATACCAGTGCAGGCCTGATTCTTTTCCCTCCAAGATTTATAACATAACGAATAGGTTCATATAGGTTTCCCGGAAATTCTGGTAAAGAAATTTCAGCTAACTTCTTATTAATTATTTCCTGACAATCTTTAAAAGAAAGCATAGAATATTATTTATTTACAAACTTAGTTAACCACAATTGCTTCAGCTGTTAAAAATAGAAAAGATAATCACTAATAGGATTGTTTTTTATGAATAAATTTTTTGCTATTTCTCATTTTTATTTTTATGGTTAATTTTGGCCTGTCAAATTATTTAATATTATTTTATAATGAATAAATATATTTTTATCTCATTATTGTTCTCATTAATTTATTTTCCTTCCTTTTCACAAGGCTATGAAATAAAAACAAAAATAAACGGATTGCAGGATACTTTGGTAATATTAGGACACTATCTCAACAAATCGATGTATCCTGATGATACTGCAAGAATTGATAAAAAAGGCTATGGAGTTTTCAAAGGGAAAAATCCACTTCCCGGAGGTATGTATATTATCTATTTGCCCAATACACGTTATTTCGAAATAATAATGGGCGATGATCAGGTTTTCTCGTTTGAAGTAGATACATCAGATTTTATCAAAACATTAACCTTCAAAGGTTCTGATGAAAATCAGGTTTTTATCGAATTTCAACGTTTTATTGTAAAATTAAAAGCTAAAGCTGATAGTATCCAGCAAAAAATCAATGTTGCAAAAAATGATAAAGAAAAAAATGATCTTTTGGAAACTCTTGCAGATATAAATGAAAACCGGATATCATATATCGAAAAAATAAATAAGGATTATCCGGAATTATTTGTATCAAAATTTCTTAAGGCAACACTTGATATTAAAGTACCTGATCCTCCGAAAGATAAAAACGGCAAGGTGATTGATTCAACGTGGCAATATTATTATTACCGTAACCATTACTTTGATAATTTTGACATTGCCGACCCAAGGATGTTACGCACCCCTCTTTACGAGGACAAAATCATGAATTTTATTACAAAAGTAATTCCTCAGATACCTGATAGTATTATTGTTGAAGTAGACAAACTTATTGAGAAGTCCCGGTCAGACTCAAATCTATTTCGTTACATGTTAATTACTCTGTTTAATTATTACGGGAAAAGTAACTATATGGGGATGGATGCCGTTCAGGTTCATATTGCAGATAAATATTATATAAAAGAATCGTGGTGGAGCGATGCCAAATTTATTAACGATTTAAAAGAAAGAGTTGAGAAAACCAAACCTTTACTTATTGGGAAAACAGCTCCTGATATTACGCTTATCCACGTTCCAACCGATCATTTTGTTAAAGCACAGCAAGATTCTGTATTAAAACGATTTCCACATGTAGGAATGCAATTTAACCTGCATCAGATTCAGGCAGATTATCTCGTTTTGGTTTTCTGGGAGGCTGACTGTGGTCACTGTAAAACAGCAATACCCAAACTTTATGAAGAATATGAAAGCAAACTGAAATCATCAGGTATAAAAATTCTTGCTGTAAGTACATTATTTGGTGAAGAAGGCAAAATTAAATGGGTTGACTTTGTTAATGATCACAAGCTTTATGATTGGATTAATGCATGGAACCCTTATTCCTATGATTTTAAAATCAAATATGATGTTATT
>JAJUGM010000337.1 GCA_029268165.1 Bacteroidota bacterium | reverse complement strand
GCCCCGTAGCCGCCTGGCCCCGGATTCCCGCTTGCCGCGCCATCAGTATAAATAATAATTTCAGGGGGCATTGCTGAGCTTTATTCCGGTGTTGGTAAGAAAAAGTTTTATTGCAATGGCCAACAATATTATGCCAAATATTTTTTTCAGCACCAATATGCCTGTGGCACCGAGTAATTTTTCAACAATCCGTGTGGCTTTAAGCACAATATACACTATGATAATATTAAGGCAAAGGGCAATAAGTATAGTCCATACATTGTATATGGCTTTAAGCGACAGGATGGTAGTCATGCTGCCCGCACCCGCAATCAATGGAAAAGCTACCGGGACAATAGAAGAATGTTTTCCGGTTTCATACTTGAAAAATTCTATTCCGAGTACCATTTCAAAGCCGAGTAGTAAAAGCACAAATGAACCGGCAATAGCAAATGAAGACACATCAACCCCGAAAAGATTAAGAAAAGGTTCACCTGCAAAAAGAAAAAGCAACATAAGTATAAATGAAACAATGGTGGCTCTTTCGGCGTCAAGGTGCCCTGTTTTCCGCTTTATTTCAATTATTATAGGTATTGAACCGGTAATATCAATAACGGCAAACAATACCATAAACACAGTGAAAATATCAATGATTTTTATTCCCATTACAAAAATGTTGAAGTAATTGATTATCTGATAATTTTCATTTCGTCAATCAGATGCCTGGCACCTGCGAATTTGTCAATAATAAACAATACATAACGTATGTCAACACAAATGCACCGTTGTAAATGCGGTTCATAAATAATGTCGCCACTCATAGCCTCCCAGTTGCCGTCAAAAGCTATGCCTATGAGGTTGCCCGCGGAATCGAGCACCGGACTGCCCGAATTACCCCCTGTAATATCATTGTCGGTAATAAAACAAACAGGCATGGTATCGTTAAATCCGTATTCGCCGAAATCTTTATTGTTATACAACTCTTTCAGTTTATCAGGAACAACAAATTCCCAGTTTTCAGCATCTTCTTTTTCTATGATTCCTTTTAACGTTGTAAAATAATCATAATGCACCGCATCTCTGGGGTAATAATCCTGTACTGTTCCATAACTAAGCCTCATTGTGGCATTTGCATCAGGATAAAATATTTTCTCCTGCTGCATTTCCATCAGTCCTGCCATATACAACCTTTGACCCTTTTCGTAATCGGCGTTTATAAGACTTCTTTCCTGTATTAATTCATTCAGCTTAATCCTTGTCGTCCATGCAGCCACAAAGGCTTTATCTTTTTCAAGAATCTTACGGGATGGATGTCGGATAAATGCAATAAATCTGTCATAACTGGCAAAAACAGAATTTTTAAACATATCTTCAGCATATCTTTCAGTATTCCCTTTGTATTTTGTGCGGATAATATTAATAAAATCGGGCTGGTAAGCTGCAGGAACATTATTTAAATATAGCTGCAACATGGCAGGTGTCACTTTAGCATCGGTTGCAGGATTATATTCACTATAAAATTCATCGCCCTGTAATTTCAGTTCATTGGCTAATGAATCAATAATTTTTTGGCTTGGATGTTCCTCAAGCATGCTGTTGTAAAGCTTCACTGCCCTGCTCGCAAAACTAATGATTTCAGATGCAGTAAAAAGACATTCGGTAGTATATTGAATGGCATGCTGATATGGTCGGCGTTCTATTATAGCATGGTGAATGAGTTCAAGTGCATCGTCATATTTTTCTT
Source organism: Bacteroidota bacterium (assembly GCA_029268165.1). Taxonomy (GTDB): domain Bacteria; phylum Bacteroidota; class Bacteroidia; order Bacteroidales; family UBA10428; genus UBA5072. The sequence continues at coordinate 2,349 of JAJUGM010000337.1, read as the reverse complement.
TACGTTGTTCGTCATTATTAACCCATTGACTGAAAGTGTTTTCAAGCTGTCGCTTTTTTTCATATATTTTCAGGCGTTTGATTCCTTGCAGCTGCCCAAGCGAAAATTTCCAGTAGTTGCTTGAACGGGAATATTTTGAAGCATATTGAATATTAACTTTTTCATCTGCCTGCATGTCCTTAAGTAAGATTTCCTGACGTAATCCCCTGATTGTTATCCTGTTAGGGTGAATTACTTCCATTAGTTCGTTTACCTCATAAGAAGTAATATAGCGGACGGTGTTTCCGGGATATCCTATTACCATAGCAAAATCGTTCTTCTCGTAGCCTTTCAGCGAAACCGGGAAGTAATGCTTAGACTTTAAAGGGATGTTCTGAGGTGAATAGTCAGCCGGTTTGCCGTCGGGTCCGGTATAAACCCTGAAAATGCTGAAATCGCCGGTATGTCTTGGCCATACCCAGTTGTCAGTATCATAGCCAAATTTTCCTATGGCAGAAGGAGGTGCACCCACAAGCCGCACATCTTTGTATTGCTCATAAACAAGCAGGTAAAAATTATTTCCGTTAAAAAATGATTTTACTATTGCTGTATAATGATTTCCTTCCGTAGCCTCTTCTTCAATTTTGCGGCTTATTTCATGTATTTTTGCGTTCCGGCTTTCTCCCTTAAGCGTGTCGGGCAAATTGGCAAGAACACGGAGTGTAACATCTTCCATACGTACCAGAAAAGAAACAAATAGTCCGGTATTAGGAAGCTCATCATCGCGTGTGGATGCCCAGAAACCATTTTTAAGATAATCATGTTCAACTGTGCTGTGATTCTGTATGGCTTCAAAACCACAGTGATGGTTGGTTAGTAAAAGTCCATCAGCTGAAACCAACTCAGCAGTACAATAGCCCCCAAAGATTACAACAGCATCTTTAAGGCTGCTGTGGTTTATATTGTAAATATCTTCTGCCGATAACTTCAGGCCCATTGAGGTCATTCTGTCTATATTCATTTTCTCAAGCAAAGGCAATAACCACATGCCCTCATCAGCTCTTAAAGCACACAAGCCAATGAACTGAAAGCTGATTAACAGCAACACCAGTTTCTTCATAAAATATTATTTAATTAATTCAAAAGCGTTTCTAAAAGTTTAAAACTTCAAAGATAACTGACTTTTATGTAATAAAAATGATTTTCGATGGTATGGGGTAATTCCATATTTGTCAATTGCCATTCGATGCTCTGCAGTGGGGTATCCTTTGTTTTTGTTCCATGCATACAGATGATAAAGTGAATGCATGCGGCACATGTGTTCATCACGGTATTCCTTTGCCAGAATGGAGGCCGCCGCAACAGACATATAACTTGCATCGCCATGTACAATGCAGATATGAGGAATGGATTTGTAAGGGAAAAATTTATTGCCATCAACCAGTATCCTGTCGGGTATAACCGATAATTTGTCCAGCGCCCTGTGCATGGCAAGTATTGATGCCCTCAGAATATTTAATGTATCTATCTCGGAATTATCACAGTATGCCACGGCCCATGAAAGCGCATCCCGTTCAATTTCATTACGTAATATCTTCCTTTTGACTGCAGAAAGCTTTTTGGAATCGTTTAGCGCTTCATTTCTGTAACCCGATGGCAATATTACAGCTGCCGCAAAAACCGGCCCCGCCAGACAACCCCTGCCGGCTTCATCGCATCCTGCTTCAATCCCTTCATTGCAATAAAATTCTTTTAGCATTCTGTGTACGAAAATTAGATTTAACCCAGATTTGTCATTGCAAAATATTAATATTCAATGATAAACCAACAAATTAATCTAATTTCGGTCATAAGAAAAATAGGACTAATGACAAATCCGGGTTTAAAGTTAAAAAGGGATTTCAAACTATCAATACCTTACTGTTTTTTTTCATATTTTATGAACCCAGAATGGTTCTAAACTTTATTTTTATGAATCAGGTTTTAATTATGACATTTTATCAGAAATCAGTTTTGTGAATCAGGTAACAGTCAAAAAAATAAAAAAGGGTGAAAGTTATTTTTCAGAAATTGAGTATTTTAAACAGGCTTAATAATGCTACCATAGTGGCAATAACCCATATTATTATCTTATTCTGAACTTTCAAAATTTCTTCCCTCATTCTTGTTTCAACTTTCAAAATTTCTTCCCTCATTTTTGTTTCAACTTTTAAGATTTCTTCCCTTAGTCTTGTTTCAACTTTTAAGATTTCTTCCCTTAGTCTTGATTCAACCTTTAAAATCTCTTCCCTTATCTGTGTCTCAACTCTTAAGACATCTTCCCTGGATGCAAAAAAAGATTCCTGTTCTTCAAAGGTATTTTCAACTTTT
>JAJUGM010000336.1 GCA_029268165.1 Bacteroidota bacterium | reverse complement strand
GCCTGTCAAACTTGTTTTTCCAATTGTAAAACAAACTCCTGGCAATCATGTATTTACGACACGTTGCATCAACCCCGTTAGTTTCTCCTTCTCTAAGAATTTGAAGTTTTTCTTCCAAATGAAATTTTCGATTGCTTTTACTCATAATTTTCTAATTGACTGTACTAAATTATTATATTAATTTTTGTCCAGCGAATTAGGGGGTTAAACCAGTATTTTAAAATGTGACCTTAAGCAAGCAAATAAAATACATTGCTCTTTATATTCTTTACAAGGTAAGAAGGGCAATTGTTTTTATTTTTATTATAGGCTCAGCATATCCCATCTGAGCCCTGCATAAATAATCATTGCAATCATCATTAAAAATAGTTATATTTGAGTTTATTTCAAAATTTAACAATATGGTTAAGCAGTTTATTCAGTTAACTTTTGTTGTAACGCTTGTGAGTTTTTCGGGATGTTCAAAAGACAAAGACCTGAATTTCTTTTCTGTGAAACAGGATGTTGAATTTGGCGCACAACTTGATTCGGCTGTACTTGCCAAACCTGATGAATTCCCTATTTTGGAAAAGTCGCAGTATCCTGCTGTGTATCAATATTTGCAGGATATGCTGGATGAAATTCTCAGCTCACCCGAAATTCTTTATAAAAATGAATTTAAATGGAAAATTACCGTTATTAACAGCGATGTTGTGAATGCATTTGCAGCTCCCGGCGGGTATCTTTATTTTTATACCGGCCTGATAAAATACCTCGACAAGGGTTCACAGCTTGCCGGCATCATGGCACATGAGGTGGCACATGCCGACCGCAGGCACTCCACAGAGGCCATGACCAAACAATACGGATTTTCTGTACTGCTTTCCATTCTGCTGGGTGAAAAGCCTTCGCAGCTTGAGCAGTTACTAGCAAGCCTTGCTCTTAATGGTACCATACTGGCCTACAGCCGTAAAAATGAAAATGAGGCTGATAAATATGCCGTATATTATACAGCCGACACAAAATATTATAATCCGCTTGGCGTGGCAGGCTTTTTTGAAAAGTTAATCAATGAAGGAAACGGACAAGGGATACCTGAATTTTTAAGTACTCACCCCAGCGATGAAAACCGCCTTGAAAATATTAACGCTACATGGAACGACCTGAAAGCAAGCCGGCCCGACTTATCGTCAGTTGAATGGAGCGACCTCGTTTCCGAGCATAGTGCCATTAAGGCCTCGTTGCCCTAACCGCCGTTGTGTAACAGTTGCAGGGCAACTTTTATTTTTTCATCCATAGGCATGCTGCCCTCTATCCAGTGTATTCTGGTTCCCTCACGTTCCATTTTTCTGAACCAGGTCATTTGCCGCTTTGCAAACTGATGAATGGCCGTATTTAACTGTGTAAACATCTGTTCGTAATTGAGTATGCCCCGGAGATAAAGTGTTATATATTTATATTCAAGTCCATAATACATAAGGCTTTCGGGTGTCATACCGTTTTTTAAAAGTTCTTCTACCTCATCAATCATTCCTGCTGTCAGGCGCGCATGCAGCCTTTCGGTTATCCTGCGTCGTTCGGTGTTGCGGTCGAACCGGATGCCCAGGCATAGGTTGCTGATATCAGGGAATTTAATTTTGGCTTCAGGATGCCTGCGGTAATAGGTTTCAATTTCTATAGCCCTTATGGCATGTTCCTTTGTGTCAATATCCGTGTCATTATGCAGTTTTTTCATTGATGCCAGCATTGTTGCAAGTTCTGCAAGAGGCATACCCGATAACTGTTCTCTGATATTTTCATCAGGCGGTACGGGCAAAAGCCTGTAACCTTTAATGACAGCATCAATATATAGCCCTGTGCCACCGCACAAAACAGGGAATCGGTTTTTAGCCTCAATCTGCCTGAATGCTTTGATAAAATCCTGCTGGAATTCAAATACATTGTATTTATACCCCGGCTCAGCAATATCAATAAGATGATATGGTATTTGTTTGCTATTAACAATATAATCATTATAGTCTTTACCGGTGCCCAGATTCATCCGGCGATATACCTGTCTTGAATCGGCACTGATTATTTCTCCGTTAATATGATAGGCCAGATGCGCAGCAAAAACTGTTTTATTCCCCGCCGTAGGCCCTAATACAGTAATTAGATTATACTTCATCATAATTCATGGTTCTTTCCCGATAGCTATCGGGGCTTGGTTCTATAAGCACAAGAAGTCATTAAATCCCAAAATTAGTCATTGCTTTTCAATAAAAATAGCCTTATTTTGCTTTTCAAAATATTCAGGCATGGCTGAAATAAATATCAGAAATAAGAAAGCATGGCATGATTATGAGTTTATTGAGCGTTTTACAGCAGGCATGCAACTCACGGGCACTGAAATAAAATCAATCCGTGCAGGTAAAGCCAGCCTGGTTGATGCCTACTGTTACTTCCGTGACGACGAATTATATATTAAAGGTATGCATATTGCCGAATATGATTTTGGCAATATATTCAACCATGACCCTAAACGCGACAGAAAATTGCTTTTAACACGCAGGGAATTGAAGCGCCTTGCAAAAAGTGTCAGGGAAAAAGGACTTACCATTGTCGCCTTACGGGTTTTTATTGCTGAAAACGGTTATGCCAAACTTGAAATTGCCCTGGCACGGGGTAAAAAGGAATACGATAAACGTGAAGATCTGAAGAAAAAAGATTCCCAGCGCCAGTTTGAGAGGCTGATGAAAAGGTGATTGAAATATATGAAGATTTCGGATTCTTTATTTTATTCCAAAATATCCTGCAATTAAGCTGATTCCGAAAACCATAGCCTCGTTATAACCGCGGTCTTCGAATGAAAAGTTGATAAGTTTAATCCCTACTCCCCAGTATGCCACTGCAGCAATCAAACCTATGATGCAACCAAAAACGATCAGCCTCATTGTAATTTTTCCTTTTCCTTTAAGCCTTTTCCCTGTTCCACCTATTATTCCACCCGATGCAGCCAGTATTAGGAAAAGCCATGGGAAAACTGCGCGGATGGAAATGTAATTACTGAGATAGTTTGGATTTATGGCTTTAATATCAATATTCCCTACGCTTTCTGACCGCAACATGAAATTTGCAGGTCTGTTATCAGACAGGGCTATGGTAGTAGGACTTATTTTCCCAAGGTTGGATTGAAGTGCCACTGATATGGGTTTGCATGATGAAATACCTTTTAAGGCTATGAAAACAGGTATTTTCTGAAGCCCAAAACCTTGTATTGAGTTACGGGCACTTGATAAAATTATTACAGGTTCAACAGGCAAGTATTTCTTATACCCGGATGGATTAGAAATAGTTAATAATTTTATTTCCATCGAATCAACCGGATTTTTTGCTCTGATAAAAATATCATTAGGCGGCCAGTTTATCTGTTTAATCTGCAATGTTATTGTTTCCATACCAAAGGATACTATTATTTCTTCGGGTACTGATAATGTTTTTTGCACCGGATGATTATCAGGAGTATAATTTGGCTCTATTGCCAGGAAACGAATTCCGCCATGGAATAATTCTTCATCAAATTTAAACCTCAGGGGTGACAAATCAACAAACAAAATGCGAAATAATACCTGATTATTTGTTACGGCTTCCCGGGCATAATACAATTCTGGCAAAACATAAACCTCCAATGTGTCTGATATTGCTTTGGCAACCTGAATATTATTACTGTCAAGACGGAGGAAGTTGCTGCCGATAACAGCAGTTGCTTTTTGTTCTTCAGGCCGCAGCCGGAAATGTTCCGGAGTTGAAACTCTTTCAGTTTGATTCTGGTTTGTTTTAGTTATGCTGAAACTAACCGTCTGCTGCATCATCTGAGGGCTGATTATATGATTTACCTCGTGTGGTTGGGCAAAAACCATTGCAGAGGCATAAAATAACATGGAAAAACATAGGATGGTTTTCATAACTGATTTTTAGTTTTAGGTTTTAGCTGAATCTAATTTGTTTTATTAATTGCCTGAATCTGGAACAGATTTAATAAAATTAATTAAAGTATGATGAATAAACAAATTTATCCGGCGATAAAAATTATTTCTGAAGAAATTTTTTTGTGTAGGAATGAATGC
>JAJUGM010000335.1 GCA_029268165.1 Bacteroidota bacterium | reverse complement strand
CATGTGGTATGGTACCTATAACGGAGGACTTTACAAATATGATTATCAAACAAAAAAGTTTACATATTTTGATATTAAGAACGGCCTGGCAGCTAACTGGATAACATCCATTACTGAAGACCGGCATCATAATATCTGGGTTGGCCACTGGCACAAGGATAAAGGGTTAGGTGGAATAACCAGAATTGGCGTCGATGGTTTAAAAGTCTTTAATACACATAACGGATTACATGACAATCAGATCTGGTGCCTTACCGAAGATGCCGAAGGAAATATCCTGATTGGTACTACCGAACACGGGCTTGATATTTTCAAAGGAGAACAGTTTGTTTCTTTCACCACTTTGGACGGATTAAAAAATAATCAGGTCTGGACAGTAACACAGGATAATCTGGGACAAATATGGTTTGGCACCAATGAAGGAATTACCGTTTATAACAATAATTTGAATAACAAACTCTTCATTCATTACAATCAGGGCGCTAATTTTATCAGTAATCAGATACGTTTCCTGAAAAAAGACAAAAACCGGAATATCTGGATAGGAACAGCTGATCAGGGATTATTATTATTCGACTCACACCTCCGGCGATTTGTAAGCCAACCGGATTTTAATGCCAAATTAGGCCAGAACCCGGAAATCAGGGCGATGGAAATTGATAAAAACAATCATTTATGGGTAGGAACCTGGGATGGTTTAATGGAATTTAACCTCGATACAAAAAAGTATCTGCAGACTTATGACCAGGGCACAGCCGGACTTCCGGGAAATGACATTTCAGCCTTGTTTGCCGACTCAAAGAATACACTCTGGGTTGGCGCGCGCGGAAAAGGTATTGGAAAGATAACCAATGGCGTTGTAACACTGATTAATCAGTTAAACAATATTACGCCCACCGCTTTTACCGAAGACGTAAACGGCAATATCTGGATTGGAACAGAATCAAGAGGAATAATCGTATATGCCGATTCAATATTAAAAACATATACCACCGGTAATGGATTAATTTCAGATATTATAAATCTTTTAATAACAGATAATGAAAGCAATATCTATGTTGGCACCAATAAGGGGCTTAATATAATCGATATTCGCCATGATCATATCTTTACTTACACAAGAAAAAACGGGTTTACCGGAATTGAAACCAAAAATAATGCCTGTTTCAGGGACAACAGCGGAAACATCTGGATTGGGACAGTTAACGGGGCTTTTTTGTGTAATTCATCTGCTATTAAAAAATCATTCAATGAACCAATAATTCATATTACCGACTTTAAAGTAAAGGGAGAAACGGTGCCAATGGTGACAAACCTGAGGCTTACGAGTAATAATAATGATATCAGTTTTTCTTATATCAGCATTTGTCTTACCAATCCGGATGCTGTGAGGTACAGAATAATGCTGAGCGGCCTGCATGATGAATGGCAGGATGTTGGGGAAGAAAATATGATTACCTTTAATAAATTACAACCCGGCCGTTATACTTTTAACGTTATTGCCCGTAATGATGAAGGCATATGGAACAGCGTCCCTGCTCAATTTGGTTTCAGAATTCTGGCGCCGTTTTATAAACGCGCATGGTTTATCATTATGATCATAATGGTCGTCCTCGCAACCATTATCAGCTACATAAAAATCCGCGAGCGGAACCTTATTAATGAAAAACGCCTGCTTGAAGAAAAAGTCAAAGAACGGACACTGGCATTGTCGGTTGCAAATGATGAACTGGCGCGCAAAAATAAAGACATCCTCGACAGCATAACCTATGCCAAACGGATTCAGTTTTCTATTCTGCCGCCTGATATCCCTTTTGATAACACACTTATTCTTTTTAAACCAAAGGATATTGTTAGCGGAGATTTTTACTGGCTTACAACGGCAGGAGGCAAGGAATTCCTTGCAGCTGTTGACTGCACAGGCCATGGCGTTCCCGGGGCATTTATGTCGTTTATCGGATATACTTCGCTGAACAAGATTGTAATTGAACAGGGAATATACCAGCCTGCTGCCATTCTGAACCGCCTTAATGAAGAAGTTGCTCATACACTGCATCAGAAGGGCGAGGATATTGTTAATGATGGTATGGATATTGCACTGGTGTGCTATGACCCTCAAAGGCATTTACTTGAATATGCCGGGGCATTTAATCCTTTACTGATCATACGGGGCAGCGAAATTATTGAAACAAAAGCCGACCGCTTTGCCATAGGCCGTTCAACAGGCAAAGAAAAAGAATTCACCAACCATATACTGGCGCTTGAAAATAATGATGTCATCTATATGTTTTCCGACGGATATGCCGATCAGTTCGGCGGCCCCGACGGAAAAAAATTCAAAACAGCCAATCTTAAAGAACTGCTGGTCTCTGTTCATTCTATGCCTATGGATGAACAAAGACAGGTGCTCGATAAAACCATTGAGGACTGGCGCGGCGGGCACGAACAAATTGATGATATTCTCATTGTCGGTAGAAGGTTTGTTTTTAATGCTTCCTGAAATTTAACTACAGTTCCCATTTATCCATATTCATAAATAAAATCAAGACTAAATTTGATTTGTAAAATATCGGCCCTTTTATTGCAAATCTTCATTTGGAGTGGTTTCAAAACAAAAAATGTTAATTAGATTCTTATTGTGTTACTCTGTGCCTGCTCTGTGTATCTCTGTGGTTCATTTATTAGAACTACTGAAAGCTACAGAGTTAAACACAGTTTGCATAGAAATTTTGAAACAGAAAGAAAGCATGCAAACTATTAAAACAATTATTATCGTCAAACCTTAAACTTATTGAAATAGATAAAAATTTCACTGATATTGAAATTTTATCAGTTTTTCTTGCAGAATTTTATTTTTTTTTTGTAAAAATACTTGTATAACCCATAGGTCAGATATTTGCAAGGAGTTTAGGGAATGGTTATAGGGTATTAAGTATTCAACGTTTTTTTTAAATAAGGCTGAACAGGAGTGCAAAAAAATAACATATTTCTTTTTTAGCAACTAAACAAATATAGGCTAAGAAAATTAACACATACCTATTGGCCCTATAATCATTCAAGGAATGATACACCGGCCGGGAGTTTTTCATTACGGTCGTTAACCTCTCTAAATAAAAACAACGGTAATAAAAAAACCCATCCCTCTGATGATCGCTAATCTTCTTCAGGATGGGGCGATTCAACATAATGTTAAACCTTTAAGTAAACGCAAAATGAATAAAAAAGTTTTACCTAATTTAGCAATAATTCTGCTTACAGTATTATTTTTCACTTCGTGTGAAAATGAAAAAACAGAGAACAAACCCAACCAGTTGCCAGCTTCTGATTTTTCAGTAACGGTAATAAACAATAAACTGGTATTCCCCACCGTTTCAGATTATGAAAAAGCCATTGCCTATCTGGGGAAAATAGGCGATGAAAATTTCGATTTGTGGGAACAATCAATTGGCTTTAAGTCTATGAGAAGCGAAATTGGGCTGGATAAGGATACGCTGGTGAAAGACCCTTTACTTGGGATGATTATTAATAAGGATTACGAAATTGTAATACAAGGCTATAATTTCAAGCTCAATTTAAAAAATGAAGAGATTGAAGTAAATACAGTGAGTAATGATCTGAAATCAACAGGAAACCCACAGGTATATTCAACCAACATTGACCTGCTGGATAAGATTTTCTACCCCGAAAACTACACTGAACCCAAAGAAAAAAAATTAAAAGGCTGGTTTCATGATAAGGACGGTACTTACCGTTATGATGTTTCAACAGGAAATCATGTAAAATGTAAAGTTGTATATCAAAAGGCAGCAATTTATTTTTCTTTATTGCATGATATAAAACATGTAAACTTAGTTGGTTGTGGTGGACAGGTATATATTGGATACGATAGGTACCAAGGATATTATGATGCTAAAGGTAAGGACAACAAGTGGACAGAAATTGAAGAAGACTCTGATGGTGGTAATTGTAGAGAGTATGATAAAAGACCATATCATGGGAGTAGAGGTTTAGAAAGTTATTATCTTTCCGTTGATTTCTGGATAAATGATCAGGGATGGAATAATTATGGTCACATAACTTTAACAATAAAGGACTAATAATAATTATGAGGGTGTTT
>JAJUGM010000334.1 GCA_029268165.1 Bacteroidota bacterium | reverse complement strand
TTTATATTGGCGTTTAATATACTTTTAAAAACTGTAGTTTAATTGTTCTATTTATGAAGGGAGTTAAATCAGCAGCAGATGTTCCGCAACTAAACACGGCCTTAGCAGTTTTCCCTTTAAAAACCAGGCGCAGCCAGGGACATACGGAAATGATTTTTTAGTTGAAAAAGGTGGATCGTAACCAGTAATCCATTCAAAAACCCGGATGTAAGCAATACAGTCTGAGTACATCGCAAGGCAGAGGTGGCCATAAGCATCTGGTTGTTGAAAACCACCAAGCATGCTATCTGTTGTATTGCGCATGCCCGGCGAGCCGTAGTTTTTAGGGAAAACTGCTTGAGCCTTGACTTTTTTTGCATCCTTTTTTGTGTCAAGACAAAAAAGGATGTGGGGTTTGGGGCAAAGCCCCATCACCATTCTTTTCTACATACTAAAATTCCTTTAAAAATAGCCTGGATGAATTTGTTTGTTCATTTTACTTAATTGAAAACTAAGGTAGATTTTATCAACATGCAAATAATTCATTTATTTTGTATTTGAATATTTAAAACTAAGATATTATGTACCGTAAACTTTTTAAGTTTGTTGTAACCACACTTACCATCCTGAGTGCCAACCTGCTCACCAACTATATATCAGATAAGCTGGTAAGCCATAAATGGGAATACAGGCCATTGCGTTTCACTCTGCTGGCCATGCTCATCATTACCGTAGTGTTTTATCCGCTTTTTATGTGGCTCGAACAATGGCTCAATGACCTATCGAAAAAACTTGTAAAAGCAGGTAAATCGATTGCAGGAAAGTATATTGGCCTGCTGTTTGGATTTATTGTAGGAATAGCAATACTAACCTACCTTTATGCCAAAGTATGGTATAAAATTGATCTGATCACTGTGTTATTTAAAGGTAAATTCCTGCAGATGTTCTGAATAAATTACCTGGATTATTTTACCCTATACAACTTATACTTGCCGTATTGTTGCACCATTTCGAGCGAAGGGTAATGATAAACCGAATCAGTTATAAGGTAATCAATACGATAAACATTTTTCACCGAATCAATAACACGGATATCTTCATGTATTCTTTTTTTGCACTTCAGCCGGTCGTACCATTCATAAATTTTAGTATTATGCGTAGGCACAAATTTTTCAACCACAAACCGCTCGCGGCCTGACCTGCGTGTAAACGAATAGGGATAATCCGATTCAGGGAAAATAAATACTGCGTCACGGGGTGTTTCTCTTGCTGCGTAATTTATCAGGGAAAGTAAACCGGCAGAAAGGCCATCGCTGTATTTATTATACGACAATATCGTCTGTACTGTTTCAATGCTGAAAAGTACAATAAAAATAATACTCTTTATAAAATGAATATGATTGAGAAAGGTTTCTCTTCCAATACTTTTATACTTTGATAATAACCTGAACAGTGAAGGCATACCATAATGCTGTATTATCAGAGTCAGCTCGAGTATAATAAGTAATGACGACAGAGTGCTCGTGCGAAAGGGATAAGTTGTCATTAATAGGGCATGTCTGTCAAAAACAGCCAGTATGACAAAAACAAACTGCTGGGAGAATATAATAATATTCAACAGGTTCAGTTTTTTTATCCATAGATTTGCAAAACGGCTGAACCATAGCAGACAAGCCAGAAATAATAAAGCTGACAGTAACATTCCACCGAAATGATGATGCATGAAATAGCTCATATTGCCAAAAGCCCCTATATGATGTTGCAGCCGGTAGTAGGCATAAATTTCACTGATGCGGACGTTATTTATAACAGGGGGATTATTAATAATATAGGTCTTGTAAAGATGAATAAACATAGGTAAAATAAGCATCAGATATAACCCGCCCATAAAAAGAGAATAAGGAATATTTCTTCTGTTAACCAAAAAATAGACAACTAAAAAAAGAGCCATCCATCCGCCAACCAGAAAATGGAAGTAAGTACCTGCGGCAGAAAAAATAATGCTTAAATAAAGCCTTTCGGTTAACAAAAAATAAATCGACCAGTAAACAAAAATATAGGCAACTGTTTTTTCTTCAAATCCTTTAAAAACCCACTCCCCCATCCATATTGACTGATGAGGGAAAAAGAAAGCCTGAAAAACAAACACTGCAGTAAGATTATTAATTTGCAGGCGTTTTATCATCAGGCCAAGCGGAATGACAAGCATAAGAAAACAGATGAGCCGTCCGGTAAACGCCGTTTGCTCAAATGTAAGATAACGCAGCATAAAACCAGCTGCTACCTGAAAAACAAGATTACCGCCGGGCGGATGATTAAGCGTAAATGAATGGGGCATCCATGAATGATCCATATATTGTTTGGCAAACGCCAGATACTGCTCTTCTCCCCCGTCAAGCTGAAAACCAAGAAAATTAACACATGCCAGAATAAACAGCACCAAAGCAGTATTCTGCCTGTTAAACCATTCAATTGCTTTAATAACTTTCCGGACGGGCATAAATAAATAAATGACATCATTAAATTAGAAAAAATATCATTTAATTGATCTTCTCATCTATTTTTGATTTCCAACATGTTTTGAGGTTGTTTGGTATATCTTTTTAATCATTTGGTCAAATTATGGTTACTTTCGACCAGTAATTTTGTAATTTTACTATAACCAAAACGATTTGCCCTATCATGCAAAAACTTCCTGCCTTGATTGAAAAAATAATCCTGCCCGTACTTTCCGGTATTATTTCAGGAATCTCTTTGCTTTTTGTCGTCCACTGGCTGGCATGGGTTATGCTTATTCCTTTGCTTTTCGCTATCATTATCAATCACCGAAATGCTTTTTTAAAAGGATTTATAAGCGGAACTGTTACCGGATTAATTGTTTTTTCATGGATGATTTCATCAGCCGCAGCTTATACCGGGACAACAGCATTTATTGGATTTCCGATATGGTTATTATGCTCGATATACATGGGGTTAATAACAGGAATTATTCTAAAGGTTTTTACTTTTTTTAAAATAAATAAAAATGCATTCTGGTTAAATGCTTTACTGTTGGCTTCGATTTGGATGATTTTTGACTGGCTGAGGTCGCGCATTTTACCCGGAATGCCCTGGATGAATTACTCTTTTGCACTGACGCAAGCCAGTTGGATTTTACCTTTGCAACTGGCATCAGTAACGGGATTATGGGGGCTAATTTTTATAACCGTATTGGTAAATTATTTAATTGCAGGCCTTATTGCTGAACGAAAATACAAACAACTCTGGATACCTTTTTCATTATATGGCTGCCTGTTATTGGCAGGAGTAATTATGCTGAAAATAAATACTTCAGCACGGTCAAAACCGGTGCAAGTTGCCCTTATTTGTGAAAACATGGACGCCAGGAAACGCTGGTTACCCGAAACTGCTGATTCACTGGCAGCCATATTCTTTGATTTGAATTATCAGGCTTCAAAGCTAAAACCTCAGTTGATCATCTGGAGTGAATCGGCTATACCCTGGAACCTTGCCATGGACGATGACCTGATTACTCAGTGCCTTAAAATAACCTGGCCATCAAGAGCAGGACACATTATAGGCATTTTCAGCCCTTGTGAAAAAGATACATCAAAACGATACAATTCGGCTTATTATATAGAACCTGATGGCGCAATTACAGGCCGGTATGATAAAATACAGTTATTATCATTTCTTGAAAAGCCTTTTCTGCGATCTAAACTGCCTTTCTTCAGCAGAAGTTCTCATACCGACATAGTGCCTGGCGAGAAGAGGCATTTATTAAAGACCCCATACGGAAATGCGGGTGTGCTTATCTGTAATGAAATTACAGCTCCTGTGCCTTATCGCAGTTTATTAAAAAAAGGCGCACGGTTTTTTATTGTTATGTCTAACGACGCATGGTTTGAAGGCACCATGGTTGGTCTTCACCATTTTTACACAAGCCGTCTGCGTGCAGTTGAGACCCGTAAGGACTTTACCGTTAATGCCAACAGAGGATATTCAGGCATCATTCAGGCAAGCGGACGAATTCAGGTTCAGGGCAAAGGAATAAAGCCTGAGGTTGTTGCAGGCAACATTAATACTCTCAGCCGGCAATCGTTTTATGCCAGGTTTGGCGACTGGCTGGTGTTTTTCAC
>JAJUGM010000333.1 GCA_029268165.1 Bacteroidota bacterium | reverse complement strand
GGTTTGACCAGATAGTCCACACTGTTTACCTTAAATGCCCTGATGGCATATTCATCGTATGCAGTGGTGAAAATAACAGGAACCTCAATATTTACCTTTTCAAATAATTCAAATGACAAGCCATCTGATAACCTTATATCCATAAAAATCAGATCAGGAGGCTTATTCTGAATAAACCATTCAATACCTGACCGCACCGAATCAATAATTGTAAGTATTTCGACAGAAGAATCATAACTTTTCAGCAAAGCAATCAGCCGCTCAGCCGTGAGCTTCTCATCTTCAAATATTAATACTTTCATATGCCTCATAGCTTAATTTGGGCAAACGAACCCTGAAAACCTCATTTTCAGTAAATATCTCCATTTTAGGTGCATTAATCAGTTCATAACGCTTCATTATGTTTTTCAGCCCTAACCCTGATGAATCCTCCATATTACGCCTTGGCTTTACTGCATTTTCAATCACAATAGTATCGATAGTTTCAAATATGGAAACCTTTAAAGGTTCACTCTCTGAACAACAATTATGCTTAACGGCATTCTCTGCCAACATCTGCAGTGAACATGGGAAAACATAAGTATTATCCCTGGTATAGTCTTCTATTCTTACATCCAGTATGATTTGATCACTAAAACGGGTACGTATCAGAAAAAAATATGATTCAAGATTATCAAGTTCATCCCTGAGTAATACAAGTACTTCATCCTTTTTTTCAAGAATATAACGATAAAGTTTAGAAAGCCTGTTAATATACTCAACCGCCATGTTCTGATTTTTATATACCAGCGTTGTTAATGCACTCAGGCTGTTAAACAGGAAGTGCGGATCAATCTGATTTTTTAAAGCTTCAAGTTTGGCCTGAAGATTTTCTTTCTGTAACTGAGTTGCCAGGTAATAATCTTTTTTCCACTGATTAAACAGGTAAAATTGTCCGTTTAACACCAAAATAAACATATAGCCAAAGAATATCCCTATAAAAGCATCCAAATCAATAAATCGGTATTTTACCCCGTCATAATGGTGAAAATCAAAAAACACCAGATCAAACAGATAATAAGAAAGCGAAAACAAAAATGCCACAAACAAACCATAAAAGCTTAAAACTATGGTCAGGTAAGTAAACTGTTTTATAAGGTCGGGTTGTTTTGAAAAAATTTTAACGGTCTTGCGGCGGATAATGTCTCCAATTTCCCACATGAGTATGGTAAATGAAACAAAATAAATTAAAAACAATGTGCCTCTGAGATCAAACAGGAACATTTTTCCCGTAAAAGTTTTATCATACAACTTTATCAGAAAGTGTAAGAGTACAACAATCAGGATTCTGACAGGATATTTGAATAAAGAAGGCTGTTTCATCTAATTAAATACAAGATAAAGATACATATAATCCGTAATTTTTAATTTTTAAACCCCGATTTAGAAAAATAAGGCTAATGACAAATCGGGTTTAAAATTCAATTTTATAGCTGATATTCGGAATAATAAGCATATCTTTAATTTCTTCGATCTTATGTGAATCCTGATTATAATCATACTCCTGAAAATCAGCGTGTGCAAGCGCATTAATTATATGAAATGTCCATGCAGAGGAATATTTGGGTTTGTTTATACGGTAGTTTATCGAAAAACATAAAATTGGCGCATCCTTTAATTTTTGAGAATAGCTCCTGTAAGTATCTTCAATAATTTCTCCCTGTGCCAGTGTCCTGGCCACGTCAACCGGTATAATGCGTTCCCCACCCATGTAACTAAACCTTACATTAATATTAAACAGATTCTTTTTATTTACGCCGGTATTCCATTCCTTCCCGGCCAAAAGGTTGAACACATAATTACGGTTGAACTTTGTGTTGCGCTCTATTCCGTCACCTCCTGTATATCTTGAATCAAACATTGAGGCGGTGAACAGGCC
The DNA here is from genome assembly GCA_029268165.1 of Bacteroidota bacterium. Taxonomy (GTDB): domain Bacteria; phylum Bacteroidota; class Bacteroidia; order Bacteroidales; family UBA10428; genus UBA5072. The sequence continues at coordinate 2,226 of JAJUGM010000333.1, read as the reverse complement.
GTAATAGCCTTTATCAAGATATCTTTCAACAGTAATATCAATACCATAGTTTTTTCCTTTGCCCTTATTAACCAGTGAATCGTTAAAATTCCATATCTCACTCAGGTTGATGGTTGATACAGGACTGCCAGGGACAACCGGAATATGAAATAAATACTGATAATACGCTTCAGCTTTGAAATGCAAATTCTCTTTTAGCTGATTGCTATAACCAATAACAAAATGATGCGATTTATTAAAATCAAGGTTCCTGTTTGGCATAATCTTCCCGTCGGGTTTGGATTTTTGAACCATATAGAGTTGCAATACTTCCATCTGAGCATGTAACCCGTATGCTAAAGTGAAAGTATTGAGAGGCATAAATCGCCATCTTAATCCTAAACGGGGCTCAATGGTATAATGATTATTCAGGGTCAGCCATTGAGCATGAATGCCCGCATTGATAAGTAAATTATTAGTAATATTTATTTTCGATTGTGTATAGAATTGCATTAACCATGTATCGTTTTTTTCATTAACATACGTTATTAACGGTTCTCCATATTCAGCAGCATTCCGGATTTGCATATCATACATCAGCTTATTCACTATCAGACCTGTTTTGCTGGCATGCTTTGCATTGAATTTATGATTAACGAAACCAGTAAATGTATATTTCCAGCGGTAATCGAGCACATCATTTTTAGGCCAAAAAAACATGGCACTGTCGAGCCTTTTCTGTTGCCAGTCGATACTGTTTCCGGTAACTGCAAGGGTTAACTGAAGAAAAGTTTTACTGTTAAGTGTCTTCTTGTAACTGATGCCTGTGGCGCTCATTGTCATAGTCGTTATATATTCCTTTCTTGCATTGTAATCATCCCATTCAAGAGTATCCTTAATGGCAAGTTTACCCTGGTAGTCATAGGCGCCAATGCCCCAGAATGAAAAAATGCCGGCTTTGGTTATAAAATTTAATTTGAAAGAAAGGTCCTGGTAAGTAAGCTTACCCATCTCTTTTGGAAGAATAGGCGAAAGAAGACCCAGGGTTGAATACCTGTAGTTAAACAGGTATGTTGACTTTCTTCCTTTAATAAAAGGCCCTTCCGAAGCAAAGTCAATGCCATTAAGCCCAGCCTGAACCACATATTCACGCTTGTCTATATTTCCCGAACGCATATTGATATCAAATACGCCTGACAAGGCATTACTATATTCTGCAGGAAAAGCGCCGGTAAAAAAATCGGATGTTGCCATAGTCTGACTACTCAGGGCTGTAACTGCCCCGCCCCCTAGCGAAATATAATCACCGAAATGGTTTGGATTAGATATCTGAACACCTTCCATACGCCATAATAATCCTTTAGGTGAGTTGCCCCTGATAACAATACTGTTATTGCCCACTTTATAGGTAACACCGGCATACGAAGACACAAGCCTTGCAGGATCATCCATTCCGCCTGCATAACGGTTGGCCTCTTCCATATTTATCTGTCTGGCACTGACAGATGCCATAGAATTTACAGGTTCATTTTTATTGGAAAAAGATTTTACCACCACTTGTTCAATTTCACTCACAGATTCGTGCAGACCAATATTAAGTATTGCTTCCTTTCCGCTCGATATGATTACTTCCTTTATAACAAATGGTTCATAGCCAACATAACTGATCAGAATATTATAACGCCCAACAGGCACACCTTCAATTTTAAAACGGCCATCACCGTCAGTTGTCGCTCCCATCAGGATAGCTGAATCAAGAACAGCTACGGTAGCTCCTATCAACAGATAATTCGTTTCGGCATCGAAAACGCTTCCTTTGATGGTTTGTGAAAGCTTTTGTGCAAAAACAAAAATTGATAAGTGCAATGCAGCCAAAAATAAAATTAACCGTCTTATCATATAATTTAATGAATATAATTATTAATAAACAAGATTAAAATCAAACCGTTGCATGTCCAGCTACATCTTAAGCCCGGATTTATCATTGGTTTGTTTGGCGCCTGATTACAAATCCGGGTAAGTAACCTTCATTTTTATGCAAAAGAAAATATGAAAGTTTAAATATTCAAGAAAGAAGCTATGAACCGTAAAATTGTGTTATTGAAGTTTCATAAACGGCTTTTAAACTGTGTTGAAAAATCAATTGTTCGTATTCGGACAATTCATGTACCGAATTGTTACAAAAGAATTAGTATTTAATTGATAATGAATTGAATACATTTGTAATTAACTTATTGATAATCAGAT
>JAJUGM010000332.1 GCA_029268165.1 Bacteroidota bacterium | reverse complement strand
TTTATTTTACCTTCTTCATTAACTTTCTTATATGGCATAAGCTTAATATCATTCTTTTTAAAATAATTCTGAATAACAGATATTTCATCATATTTATTTAAACCTTTGATTCTGATAACAGGGTAAAGGTTATTCTTAATAGTGATTTCTCCATAAACAGTCCACCAGTCATTATTGGTACTATCTTTCAGCCCTTTTGCCAAACGATTTATTTTCTCAGGAAAATATCGGTATAGTAAGCCGATATATATTGCTCCCGGGGTTTTTTCTTCATTCCGAATGTTTAGACCCGGAAATGGACGGCTTGGTTTCATTACCAGCGTATCCTCAAGAATAAATGTGGCAATATCATGCAAATGCTCAACCTTAGCAATGTATCCGGTAGTTTCAATTACTTGATTGTTTTACACTGGTAGTTGATTTTAATTAAAAAAAATTTCAATAGTACATTATCACTGATTTTTATAGCATCAGGATAATGAATTAATGCATCTAACAGAAATTACAATCTGATGATATAAATTACGAAAAAAAAAGGAAATAAGGAATAAAAACAGGCAATTTTTATTGATGAATTCTATCTTTTGAAAGCTTTTTTGGTTGTCCGACTAGGATTCGAACCTAGACAGGCAGAACCAAAATCTGCAGTGCTACCATTACACCATCGGACAATAAAATTTAAAGAACGCAAAATTACAAAATTAACCCGTTTTACAAAGATTTTGTGTTACGATTTTGAAATATTAATTTAGACTTTTTTCTGAGTGATGATTAGAATAGGAGTACTTAAAAAAATGGATGCAATGGTAAATAATATCATTCAATATTATTTACCCATAGGTGATGATAAAATTTTTATGAATGAATTGCTTGGAAAGACTTTACAAATCGAATATCTGAATGAAATATTTTGTATAAAATGCGGACGTAAGACAAATAAGTCGTTTGCTCAGGGTTATTGTTATCCATGTTATATTCATGCTCCCGAAACTGAAGAATGTGTTTTGCATCCTGAATTGTGCAGGGCTCATGAGGGAATTGCAAGAGATATGGATTATGCAAGAAAGCATTGCCTGATTGATCATATTGTATATATAGCAAGCTCAGGCGGATTAAAAATCGGAGTAACCCGTATCAGCCAACTGATAACACGATGGATTGATCAGGGAGCATCAGAAATAATAAAGATAGCAATTACACCTAATCGTTATTCTGCAGGCCTTATCGAAGTGGCTCTTAAAAGACACTATAACGATAAGACAAACTGGAGAAAAATGCTTATGAATAGGGATGATATTATATTAAATTTAAAAAATGAGAAATGGCAGGCGGTGGAAAAATTACCAAATGTGTTTAAACCCTACATTACAGAAGATGATGAAATAATTAAGTTAAATTATCCGGTATTTCATTTTCCTGAAAAAGTTACAACGTTAAATATTGAAAACAATAAAATAATCGAAGGTAAATTGTCAGGAATAAAAGGCCAATATTTAATATTTTCAGAAGGCAATGTAATAAATATCAGAAAGTACCAGGGGTATCTCATAAAAATTGAATATTAAGAAAAGCTATGAGGGCATTAATTCAACGTGTATTGCATTCATCTGTTCATATTTCAGGAAAGGAACACGCATCTATTGGTAAGGGATTACTTGTATTTATTGGCATTGAGAATGCCGATGATCATGATGATATAGAATGGCTGTCAGGAAAAATTGTCAGACTACGCATTTTTAATGATAACCAAGGCATTATGAATCTTTCGGTGAATGATATTCGGGGAGAAATTTTGGTTATAAGCCAGTTTACCCTGCATGCTGATACACGGAAAGGAAACAGACCATCTTATCACTTAGCCTCGAAGGCCGATCATGCTGTTCCAATTTATAACGCTTTTATTGAAAAGTTAAAAAAACAATTTAATGGTACCGTAAAAACAGGTATCTTTGGGGCTGATATGAAAATATCCCTAATTAATGACGGACCTGTAACAATTTTTATCGATTCAAAATGCAGGAATTAATATTTTTAAATCAGGACACAATCCAGAAAACGCATGAAGAAAGAAATCAGATTAATGCTGAAGTATCTACTACTTCTAAAACCAAAGATTCAATAATTTTCAAAAAAGTTAAAACTTCGAATATTGCTTCAGATTCAGTTTCACAAAAAACAAAGCATTCCAATGTCAGGTTAACAGCTCATGATTCAACAACTAAAATAATTACCACCATTTATAATCCTTATAGTAAAGTATTCAATAGCGGTGATAATTTTTTGTTATACAACCAGCTTTCAAAAAATATGCGCCAACCAATGCTTCATAAAAATCAAAATTACATCATTCAGTTTAAACCTACCCAAAAAATTAAAATGTATGAAAGAACTCATTTTACAAGTAATTGGGTATTTTTCGTTTTAATTTTTTTGATTTTAATTTTTATTTGGATAAAAATTTTTTACAGCAAAATTTTTAACTATCTATCTAATTCCTTGGTCAGTTATCAATTGTCCTTGAAAATGTATAACGAAAAAAATGCACTGTTAAAAAGAGTTTCCTTTATACTCGATATTTTATATCATATTATTTTATCTTTTTTTATTTATGAAACATTTTCATTTTTAAATATAAAACCATTGAATCTTAGCTCTTTTAATTTGTACTTATTTTGTCTGAATGTTCTTATTTTATTTACAATTGCAAGATATTTGATACTGAATGTATTTAACAAATTATTTGATACAGCATATATTATATCTGAATATGTTCATAATAATTTTATCATTAATAAAGTATTAGGCATTGTATTATATCCGATAATTTTTGCTATTTATTATTTACCTGAAAAATATACGCTATTAATGCTTCTTGCCGGATTTGTACTGATTGGTATAGGATTTTTTATGAAAATTTTACGTGGTTATCAAATTATTATTCGTAAAGATATTTTGTTTTATTATTTGATTTTGTACCTTTGTACCCTTGAAATTTTACCCCTTTTTATTGGGTATAAGGTTTTTATTTCGTTGTTATAGAATCACATAATAAAGAAAAACCTTTATGAAAATTAAAAAAATCCTGGTGTCCCAACCGCAACCCGAATCTGAAAAATCGCCTTATTACGAATTAGCTGAAAAGAATAATGTTAAGATAGATTTCAGGCCATTTAGTCATGTTGAAGGGATTTCCTGTAAGGAATTCCGAAAGCAACGGATTGATATTCTTGCTCATACTGCTATTGTCTTTAGCAGTAAAACTGCAATAGATCATTTCTTCAGAATATGCGGAGAAATGAGGATTACAGTTCCGGATACCATGAAATACTTCTGCACTTCAGAATCAGTTGCGTTCTATCTGCAGAAATATATAATATACAGAAAAAGAAAAATATTTTATGGGAACGGCACAGTAAATGATTTAATGGAAAGTATTTTAAAACATGCTGATGAAAAATTTTTATTACCACTTTCTGATCAGCAAAATGAAGAACTGACACTTCAGCTTGATAAACATAACATTAAATATTCAAAAGCAATATTATACCAAAATGTTAGTCTTGATTTATCAGATTTATCTATTTTAAATTATGACCTGTTGGTTTTTTTCAGTCCATCCAGTTTTAAGTCGTTATTGAAAAATTTTCCAGGCTTTCAGCAAAATGATATTCGAATTGGTTCTTTTGGCAGTTCAACTGCAAAGGCCATTCTTGATGCAGGCTTAAGGCTCGATCTTCAGGCTCCGAGGCCTGAAGCGCCTTCAATGATTGCAGCCCTTGATCAATATATTAAGGAGCAAAATAAAAATTGTAAAAAATAAATTTCCTTATAGTTGTTATCAATAGAGCATTATTTGTTTTGAATATTTTGAAATGTTACTGATTTTAAAATCCTGAATTAAAAGATATTAGAAATATATACTTTGTAATGTTGATTTATATCAACAGATAATAGCAATAATTATTGCAACCCCATATTTTTTTATACGTAAATAAAAATAAATAATACCGGCTATGGGGAGTGCGATATCACGGCCTGCAAAAAAGATTTGTAAGCGTTGTAACAAAAATGTTACAGAAGATATTATTTGTGCAAGCTGTAAAAATGAATTGTTAAGTCAGTACGATTCCAAAATTGGCTGGAAAACAGCTTATGAAATTGAGAAATTCAGTCG
>JAJUGM010000331.1 GCA_029268165.1 Bacteroidota bacterium | reverse complement strand
ATACAGTCTGAGTACATCGCAAGAAAAAAGTAACCAAAAGCACTTAGTTGTTATTAACCGCCAACCTTGCTATCTGTTGTATTGCGCAAGCCCGGCGAGCCGTAGTTTTTAGGGAAAACTGCGTAAGCCTTGACTTTTTTTTACATCCTTTTTTGTGTCAGGACAAAAAAGGATGTGGGGTATGGGGCAAAGCCCCATAACCATTTACCCCTACTTGCCAAAATCTTTTCTATAAAATATTTTATCCGCCCCAACGAATTTTTAATTTATCGTACTCGCGTTTAATTCATTATACATGTGTTTCATTTTATGACTATACAGCCTTAATTTTCATTTTTATTCATTAATCGTTTTCCATCTTCTGTCGTTCTTTAATAAAGGTCTCTTAGCTAATTTGTCGGGAATTGTTTCCCTGTTTCTTCTCCGTGAGGTATTTCCAGTACTTTTTGGGTACTTTCTGGCGGTGTAACTTCAGATTAATACGTTCGTCAATACAGATTGACCGGAAGTATTGCTTCCACAGACGTTGAAAAAGCTTTTCGTCGGATGACAATATTGTTTCATCCACATCGCCTGAAGAAGAATCTATTTTGTCGCTTTGAAGTGTTACCCATTGAATTTCATTTTTATTATAATAATATCCCTTTTTCCTCTTCATGTCGTAAATCATCCATTGCTGGCTGGCAAAGCGGTGGCGAAAATGTTCGAGCACCATGGGTATTACATCAAAATCAGGCCCGCAGGTGGCAAAGTAAATATTATCAGCAGTTTTCTGAAAACGGATAAATTGAGCCACCCGCTCAGCTTCATTTGAAACCCTCCGGTAGGCCTTTTTTATCAGCAGCACATCAGGGTCAGCGTAGTTCTCGAAAATGCCTGCACCATTTTCAAATACTTTGTATATGATTTTCAATAAAGGAAAATCGACACCTTCAATGCCTGAAAAATGAACACGGAAAAGCCGGTTTGCTCTGTATTCTGTAATTTTCTGTACCAGCGCATTCCAAACCCGGTCGGCTTTGGCATAATCGGTTATTATATTAACAGCCTCTGACCATAATTCCTGTGGAGCATTTTGCACAGGCTTCAAATCAGATGGCATTTCCCTGCGTTCATATAAATCAAACACTGCCGTCAGCAAGCCGTCGAATGTTTTATCATAGTAATATATCACAGATTGATTCATCCGGGTATATTTAAAACAAGGTTAATTGTTTCGGGCCACCTGCCTTTTGTCCGGACTTAACCTGTTCGATAAACAGCCTGCGCAGGCCTTCGGGTTTTATTTCATTAATAGAGTTACTGGTTAATTCGCCACAGGTAATAAAATATCTGGCTCTTTTCATTACCACCCCCATTTTCCTGAGATTTTCGGATGTAAGGCGCTGGTATTTCCGTGAAGTAACAATTAGTCTGGCCGATCGCGGACCTATTCCGGGCACTCTTAAAATCATGGCATAATCAGCTTTGTTGATATCAACAGGGAAAAGATGCGGATTTCTCAGAGCATAGCCCAGTTTAGGATCAATCTCAAGGTCAAGGTTGGGATTGGTATCATTCACGATCTCATCCATGCTGAACTGATAAAAACGGAAAAGCCAATCGGCCTGATACAAACGGTGTTCGCGCAGCAAAGGCGGCTCATGAATTGCAGGCAGGCGTTTGTCATAAGCATTGACAGGTATAAAACCTGAATAGTAAACCCTTTTAAGATTATGGTTTTTATATAAAGTTGCAGCTGTTGTCAATATCTGCCTGTCAGTCTCGGGTGTGGCTCCGATAATCATTTGTGTGCTTTGTCCGGCAGGGGCAAATGTCTTTGCTGAATGAAACGCCTTTCTTTCTTCTTTACTCTGCAAAATTCCCTGTTTTATCAGTTGCATGGGTTGCAATATTTTACCGTAGCTTTTTTCAGGCGCAAGCATCTTAAGATGTTCTTCCGTAGGAATTTCAATATTTACACTCAAACGGTCGGCATATAGGCCGGCTTCCTTTATGAGAGCCTCATTGGAACCGGGTATGCTTTTCAGGTGAATATAACCATTGTAATGATGTGTTAACCGCAGTTCTTTTGCTACCCTGATCATACGTTCCATGGTATAGTCGGGATTACGCGCCACACCTGAGCTCAGGAAAAGTCCCTCAATATAATTGCGCCTGTAAAATTCAATGGTCAGTTCTACAAGTTCGGCAACGGTAAATGCGGTACGCGGTATGTCATTGCTGTGCCGGTTAATGCAATAGGCGCAATCGTAAATACAATAATTGGTAAGCATAATTTTGAGCAGTGAGATGCAACGGCCATCTTCTGCCCAGCTGTGACATATTCCCCAGGGTGTGGCATTACCTATTCCCCTGGCTGTGTTGGGTCGTTTGTTACCGCTTGAAGCGCACGAAACATCATACTTTGCTGCACCTGCAAGAATTTTCAACTTCTCCAGTGATTCCTGACGCATTTTTAATCAAAATCGTTCCTTTTAATATAATAAAATAACTTTTACCGTTGCATCATTCATCAATATTCTTTTATCTTTATTTTTTTTATGCGCAGCATAATATCCATAGGGCTCTCGGTTTTGTTCCTGTATTATACGGCGGGTTATTTCATCACATTTAAAGCCGAACAATACCTCATTAAGAAGTCTGTTAAACTGCGCCTTAAAAGTAAGATACCTGAAGAAGAGCTTGTCTGCCTTGTCTTTAATCCATGTTCAGAGGCATACAGGCAGATCGAATGGATTGAAAAGCATGAATTCCGGTATGGTGGTCAGATGTATGACATTGTGCGCCAAACTATTGATGAAAACGGATTAATTCATTATTACTGTATTAACGACAGGCAGGAAGAACAACTGATTAGCCGCCTGAAGGATTATATGAAAAATCATACTGATATTCCTGCTGATCATCAACAAAATAAAGCAAACGGCAAATTTACCCTTTTCGATTTTCTCTATAATGAAGACCTTAACAGGTTGGAATTTCGCAGGGTTATTTGTATTTTTCTGTTATCTGACAATACCATTATCGATGGGTATAATGAAGTACCCGTTCCACCGCCAAAATCAGATATTCAGCCAAGGTTCTGACACTAATTTGATTTTATGATTTTCCGGTATCCGGTGTCATTGTAAATTTTAATTGATTCAGATATATCTATTCTGAATGCGGGGTTTTTTTTAACCCTGATTTGTCATTAACCTATTTTTCTAATGACCGTCATTACAAAAATTTGCAGTTTTTTCATTGAATATTAATGTTTTGTAATGACAAATCGATAAAGAAAAACTAAAAACATAATCAGAAATGCCTATATTATGTGTTTTTCTATATCGGGGCGCTTCACTCCTAATGACTAATAAGGGTTACACACAAGTAAAGTTTCAGAACCTCTGTTTACCTCTGTGTTCTCTGTGGTTAAATTATAAAAAAATAAACTACAGGGAGGTTATCACAGAGTAATGCAACTGTAGTCCGATAAAAAAATTCATTTTCAATATTGACAACAATGAAAAAACTAACATTTATATACCTTATATTAGTCTATTCTATTTACCATTCAGGAGTTTTCGCCCAGATCCTTACGGTAATTGATGCAACTACGAGGCAAGGTATTCAGGGAGTTGTGGCCTATACGCAGCATCCTGAACTTTCAGTTATAACCAATGCGAAAGGCCAGGCTGAGATAAGCATATTTAATGAAGCAGATACCATATATATAAGGCATGTGAGTTACATTATGCGGATCTGCAGTTATAAGCAGCTTAAGGCATCTTCTTTTAACATTGAATTAACGCAAACGAATTTTCCTATTGATGAGGTTGTTTTTTCAGCCAATCGCTGGGAACAGGGAAAAGCTGAACTACCGTACCTTATTAAAAAGATCAATATGCGGGAAGCACATTTTCAGAATCCCCAGACCGCTGCTGATTTACTTGGTGTCAGCGGATATGCATATATACAGAAAAGTCAGCTTGCAGGCGGGTCTCCCATGCTGCGAGGATTTGCAACAAACAGGGTGTTGCTTGTGGTTGACGACGTTCGTATGAATAATGCTATTTTCAGGCTGGGCAATGTTCAGCATGTAATTTCGCTCGATGCCGGCTCAACCGAAAGCGCCGAAATATTGTTTGGTGCCGGTGCAGTAATTTATGGCAGCGATGCCATTGGCGGAGTT
>JAJUGM010000330.1 GCA_029268165.1 Bacteroidota bacterium | reverse complement strand
GCCTGGATTGTTCAATATTGCAAGCTGATTTAAGCAGTTCTGTTACAGATTCAACCACGCCTCATTTCATAAGAAACAGGTTGATTCTATGTTGATTAACTTGAACTTCATCTTTCTTCGAATAGTAGTAGAAAGTTCTATTCCTCTTTCAAAGAGTTCTGCGAACAACTCTTTGCTAATATATCCATTATTACCAAATAACTGCATTTTTCAGTAATACTGCCCCTTTAATACGGTAATATTGACTCCCGGAGGCATAAAAGTCCACTTGTGCCTCTGCACATAAAGGCTTATAAAAAATACAGGTCATTAATACCTTTCAGCAATGACTTTCCAGTCGAGTACATTCCAGAAGGCCTGAAGGTAATCGGCACGTTTATTCTGATAATCGAGGTAATAAGCATGCTCCCATACATCGCATGTCATTAGTGGTGTAAGGCCATTCCGGAGCGGATTGCCGGCATTGCTTTCCTGCACAATGTCGAGTGTGCCGTTTTCTTTTTTAACAAGCCAGGCCCAGCCCGACCCGAAAAGCGATACTGCAGCTTTTGTAAATTGTTCTTTAAACCCGGCAAAAGAACCATACTGGTTATTTATTGCCTTTGCCAGATTACCCGATGGCTCACGGTTGCCCTTTGGTGAAAAGCTGAAGAAATAAAAAGTATGGTTCCATACCTGCGCACCGTTATTAAAAATTCCATCACCTGCTTTTCTGACAATATCTTCAAGCGTTGCATTTTCAAATGGTGTACCTGCAATCAGTGAATTAAGATTATTCACATAGGCCTGATGGTGTTTGCCGTAATGAAAATCAATTGTCTGCCGGGAAATGTATGGCTGCAAAGCATCAGGTTCATAAGGTAGTTTAGGCAGTTCAAAAGGCATAAGTTTAAATTTATGATTAAACCTTTACAAGATATAATATTTTTTTGAGATGAGCAATAAAAAAATACCGTAAGCATTAGCTGACGGTAAGGGTTATAAGTAAGTTAATCCCGGATTAGTCATTAGGAGAGAAGCGAACTAATGACTAATCAAGGTTTAAGAAAAGTGAATAAACAAATTCTTTCGGGATGATAAAAACTATTTTTGGAAGAATTTTGGTGTACATCTGTAAATAGTGATGGGGCTTTGCCCCAAGTCCCACATCCTTTTTTGTCCTGACACAAAAAATGATGCAAAAATAGTCAAGGCTCAAGCAGTTTTTCTTTGCGGAACAACTACTGTTGATTTAACTCATATTTGTCATTAGAAGCGACGCGAACTAATGACTAATCTATGTATATCAGTGTCAAAAACTCAGGCTTTAAACCTGCGCGTTACCTCGTCCCAGTTAATCACATTCCAGAAGGCATCCACATATTCATTTCTCCTGTTCTGATATTTCAGGTAATAGGCATGTTCCCAAACGTCGAGACCCAGAATTGGTAAGCCTTTCACCTCTGCAATATCCATTAAAGGATTATCCTGGTTGGGCGAGGAGGTTATCTTCAGTTCATTTCCGCTTTTAACCAGCCATGCCCAGCCTGATCCAAACCTAGTCATAGCAGCATTTGAAAACAGTTCTTTGAATTTTACAAATGAACCAAAAAACTGATTAATTGCATCGGCGAGGTCTCCGGCCGGCTGTCCACCTCCATTGGGCGACATAACCTCCCAGAATAAATTGTGGTTATAATACCCACCTCCATTATTCCTCACAGCTACCGGCAATTTTGAAATATTGGCCAAAATATCTTCAATTTTACTGTTTTCCCATTCACCCCCTTTAAGGGCATTGTTCAGATTATTGGTATATGCCCCATGATGTTTCGTATGATGAATCTCCATGGTAAGGGCATCAATATGCGGCTCAAGGGCAGCATAATCATATTTCAGTTTCGGTAATTCAAATGCCATAACAGTATCATTTTAAAAGTTAAACATTATTATTTAGAATCGTTCTAAATTATAAGAATAACATTTCAACTGTTAACAATGTTCAAAAAATAGTTTACTTTGTCTGATGTTCATAAAAAAAGGTATGCAACTTTTATATGCTGCTTCTATCAGGATTTACTGGATATGTATTATTATAGCCTGTCTGTTCAATGAAAAGGCTCGTCTTTGGGTAAGGGGAAGAAAAAATATTTTCGGGCAAATGGATGAAAAGGTAAAATCCGGGCCTGTAATATGGTTTCATGCTGCATCGCTTGGCGAATTTGAGCAGGGAAGGCCGTTGATTGAGGAAATCAGAAAACGCTATCCGGAATATAAAATATTAATTACCTTTTTTTCACCATCGGGGTATGAAATCAGGAAAAATTACCAGGGGGCAGATTTTATATTTTATTTACCGCTTGATACCAGGCATAATGCGGTGCGATTTGTTCAAACGGTGAAGCCTTCAATGGCAATATTTATTAAATATGAGTTCTGGTATAATTATTTATCTGTACTGAAATCATACAAAATACCGGTTTATCTGGTTTCGGGTATTTTTCGTCAGCAGCAGGTTTTTTTCAGGTGGTATGGTGCATGGTTCCGCAGGTTACTGGCAAATTTCAGCCACTTGTTTGTGCAGACACAAGAGTCGGAAGCCTTATTAAGAATGATAAATATTGGCAATGTTACTGTCAGCGGAGATACCCGGTTTGACAGGGTGAAACAAATCAGCATGCAGGCCAGAGAAATTGAAGTGGCCTCAGTGTTTAAAAACGATCAGGTTTGCCTTGTTGCGGGAAGCACATGGCCAAAGGATGAAGCATTGCTTATAAAATATTTCAATCAGCCGCAAATTATGTCAAAATTAATATTAGTCCCCCATGAAATTGACGAACCTCATATTCAGCATATTATAAGTCAACTCAAAAAGCCTTTCGTAAGGTTTTCAACTGCCGGAAAGGATGATATTGCTGACAGGCAGGTATTGATAATTGATAATATAGGCATGTTGTCATCACTTTATCGTTATGGTGAAATAGCTTATTTAGGAGGAGGCTTCGGAAAAGGCATTCATAATATTCTTGAAGCTGCTGTTTATGGCCTGCCAGTTATGTTCGGGCCAAATTATGCGAAATTTAATGAAGCCGTCGAATTGCTCAGGCTTGGCGGTGCATTCAGCATTAACAGCTACGAATCCCTGCAGGCGACACTCGACAGGCTATTGAATAACCCTGAAGAAAGAAAGCAAACCGGGGCAATTGCTGGAAATTATATTTCAAATAATACCGGGGCGACGCAAATGATAATTAACTGCATTTTTGAAAAGTGACGAAGTGATGAGATGATGAAGTATTTATAAAGAAGAAAATCATATAATGAATTATACTTTAATGTGTTTGGCAAAAGTGCGGCCGAATTCAAGCAACTGTTCTGTTTTTTCTGCATCAGGAGAAAATTTAATGGATATTCCGTCCATAACTACATTTAATTTCAGCGCCCGCAGGTTGTTTTCTATAATTTTTACAGCTTCACCGCTCCAGCCGTAAGAACCAAATGTTGCAACCTTTTTTCCTTTATCGCGGATGGGGTTAATTAATGCAAACATTTTGTAAACAGGCATCAGTGTATTCTGATTGATGGTAGGCGAACCAATAAGCATTGATTTGCTTTTCACTATCAGTTCTTCCAGGTCGCCGGGCAACACATTCTCAATATCAGTCACAGAAACTTTATAATCAACCACCTCATGAATTCCCTTTGCAATAATTTCTGCCATTTGTTTTGTATAACCATAAGCTGAAACATAAGTAATGAGCACATGGTTATCCTCGCATAAAGAGTCGGCTAAGTATTGTTCTGCATACTTTTCGGTAAGCCTGATTATTTCTTTCCAGTTACTTCGCAAAATTGGTCCATGTCCGGGACAGACAACCTTAATTTCAAGTGGTTTGATTTTTTCAATGGCTTTCAGCATAAACTGGCTGAAGGGTCTGAGAATAACGTCAAAATAATATTTAAATGCATCGTGATAATCACCCACTTTGTCATCAAACATTTCAGGATGGCCAAAATGGGCGCCAAACGAATCGCAGGTGAATAATGCCTGGTCTTCTATGATATATGCGTAAATAGTATCAGGCCAGTGAAGGTTGGGTGCTGATATAAAGCGCACGGTCTTATTGCCGAGGTCTAATATATCTCCGTCTTTTACAATAACATGATTAAATGGTCTGCCAATCATGTCCTGCAGATAATTAACAGCCGGC
>JAJUGM010000329.1 GCA_029268165.1 Bacteroidota bacterium | reverse complement strand
GAAATTGTGTCAATAATTAATGAAGAAGTAGATTATAATATATACCCTCATCATTTTCATTTACACATTTACGGAGTACATCAGGAACTCACATTTCACCTTATGGTGGATGACAAGCTGGATATCAGGACTGCTCATAACATAGCTTCAAAAATTGAAACATCAATACTAGGTAAGCTTAAAATTGAGGCAACCATTCACATAGAGCCGCTTGAAAATCATCATTAAATGATCTTACCGGTTATTAAATGTGATAATTATAATTGATTTATCCTTTGATAGAAAAATAAAACTTTGTAATTTTAATAAAGTGCAGACAATAAACTAATTTTTTATTTCAGCATATTCTTTAATAAACTCAAAGTTAATTTTTTCTGATTGTTTAACCTAAAAACCAAAAAAATGAATATTATTGAAAGAGCTAAAAAAATTATTATCAGCCCAAAAGACGAATGGGCATTAATTGATCAGGAAAACACTTCTGTTACTGATCTGATAATTCAGTATTTAATACCTCTTGCTTTAATACCGGCCATTGCCAGCTTTATTGGTTTTGGTATTTTTTTCAAATTTAATTCATTCTCTCTTGGCCTCAAAAATGCTGTCGTTAATCTGATTACATACATCGGCGGTGCCTTGCTGACAGCCTATATTATAGATGCCCTGGCGCCTTCATTCGCTTCGGTAAAAGATTTCCGAAAGGCCTGTCAACTGGTTGTATACTCCTATACACCTGTAATGTTAGCCGGTATTGTTTTGATATTTCCATCACTAAGTGTTCTCGTACTAATTGCAGGACTCTATTCATTATATCTTTTATTTATAGGGCTGAAGCCCATGATGAAAACACCCGATGATAAAGTAGCCGTATATTTCATTGTAAGCCTTGTAGTTTTAATCGTGGTATATTTCGTTATTTCTGCAGTATTAACGCGCATTTTTATCGGCAATATTTATACGATGGCAAGAAGCTTTTAGAAAAAATCATATGTTATAATAAATCAAACCGCCCTATGTATAAATATAAAGGGCGGTTTTTTTTCTTGAAAAAAATTCAATTTTTGTTGATTATATTATTCTTATAATCCCTCTTTACTTTTCCTAACTCAATGTCAAGGGCTGTCATGGATAAACGAATATCAATGAAAAACATCAGAATTGACAATACTAATGAAAGAATCGCAGCAAACAATAATATTATTTTCAGCAGTTCGAAATTAATACTGAACATTTGCTGAATAACAGACAAAAGAATTATAAATCCGCTGCATGCAACACAGGTAATCAAAAAACCTATGCTTCTTTTTAGAATTGTGCATCGTTTGTACATATGCTTTACCTGTGCCTGTCGTTTCCGATAAAGCTGTTTGTTATCTTCAGGCGTATTAAATAATTCACGTGTTCTGTCAACAGCATGACTGTACCGATTCACAAGACTTAATAATAAAAGACCGACCCCTGAAATTAAGACAAGAGGAGTTACTGCAGCCGAGAGTAATTGGTCAAATGTCAATTGCATAATTTTTTTATATTAATTTACCTAAAAAGTATAAAATAAAATGAACACCTATCAATCATTTTGAGGTATTTTCTTTGAAATAAAAACGTATATGAAAGGTAAGACAGTTAAAAAGACAAAACTATATCTTAATGCAACACTTTGATTTACAATGCTATATAAAATAAAAAAAATTGTCAAACTCATCATTCTACCTGTGTTGAAGAAAAATTCTATATCTATAAAATAAGGAAAACGGCTTCTTTGTTCAATTCTGCTGGCCAGTTCCACAGACCTCATTCTCACAGCCATCATGGTCATGTTAAAAATAGGTAACAGTATTTTAATTCCAAGTAAGAAAACTATAGCAGAAAATTTGTTAAAGAATATTGCGAGTATCAAGGCATCAATTAAAGCTAGGATTCCGGCAAAATAAATCACTGATGTCCTCATAGCTGGTCTTGTTTTCTGTCCGAGTAAAAATACTGGCACTATGGCAAGCATCATACCTGTTGATTCAAGTAAACCAAGGGTACCTGGATTTTTTATAAGTTCTAATATCACCATAGATGGCATCATAAGTAATCCTCACGAAATGATGCCTTCAATAAGAGATAATATTCTTTGGCTATACCATATACGATAAAACCTCAAGTAAAGAACTCTGGATATTTTCGGTCCAACGTATCTGTGCCTGATTATACTAATTGATGATACAGTTATAAGCATGAACAGATAAATAACAAGGAAATATGTGCTTTGAGAAAGTCTGATACCCAGATTTAACTTTGAAATGCTAAATCCTTTTGTTCCAGTGAAAAATCCAAAAACCAACGGGGAAATGATGCCGGCAACAAGTGCTGAAATAGTTTCAAGGCTTAAATAAGCATCACGTTTTTTATTTTCAGTTGAATTCAAGATCATAAATAGTCTATTTGACCAATATATACTGGTTGATAAGCCCATAACTATACCTATCGAAAGTAAAACTTTAAGATTTGAAATTTTGAAAAGTAATAATGATGTTAGTATGCTCATTTCCAAGAGCATACCGGTTATATATAACTTGTTAATGGGAAATCGACTGAGTAATATTCCATTGATTAAATATCCAATCGGATGGGCTGCAAAAAAACCAAGGTAATAAATAATATTGTATTTTATGTCGTCATAATTTTTCCAAATTGCATAATTAATAATAACAGGCAAAATCTGAAATTCACAATTATACAGGAAATTAGAAAAAAGTAATCTTTTGGTTTTCCCGGGTAATGAAACAAGATGTAAATTTTTTATGAGTCTATTATTTAATAATATTTTAAATAAAAAAACTTTGGTATGCATCCCTCAAAAATTATTTTGAGGCAATAATAAAACAATTTTATTCATTTTATTCAGAAAATACAATGGCTTCATAGACAAATATTTCAGCATCTTTCCATCCGTCCCAGCCAATACCTGCCTTATCGCGTGCACAATGGCCAAGAAATTCCTCAAGAGTCCATTTTGTATCAGTGGCTACCTGCGGAAGGAATGTCCCTGATTGCATTCCTTTTTTAATATAAATGCCATGTTTGCCTAATATGATTTCGTCAATGTTCTGAATTTTTCTTAACGGGGTTAATACAGAGATTTCAATATTTACCTCTGATAATTCATTTTTTGATAAAGGCATAAAACGGTAATCACGTGTGGCAGAAGCTATAGCCATTTCCTGAACTACCTTAAATAAAGGCTCCTCAGGATCAAATCGGCCAATGCATCCTCTTAACTTTCCATTTTTATGTAAAGTCACAAATGCTCCGGCTTTTTTCAGCAAGGCAGGAGAATAATTTGATGTTTCGGGTTTGAAAAACTCTTCAGTTTCTAAATATTTTTCAATTGTATTACGGGCAAGGGCTAATAACGTTTTTTTGTCGTCAGCATTTAAATATTCTTCAGAAGTGACTTTTTCTTTATTATTCAGTTCATTCACAACAGAAATTGAATAATATCCTACAACTCTCGATTTATCTCCATAATATTTTGCGTCACCTGAATTTTTGTATTCAACCGGAATGTATTTTATGCCTTCTTTTTTTTCGGTAATATACATTAGAGTAAGAACTGATGTCCAGCCGCAGAGGCTTGTTGCAAGATTAGTGATTCCTTTGCGGTCGTTTTCATCAAGGGTTTTAATCAAATTTTCAGGCTTGTTAGAAATAATTGCATTTGCTGTAATTTGATCTACGATCCGAGCGTCTTCATAAGATGGGTAATGAGAAAAATCTGTACTAATGATAAATAAATTATCGGAATTAAAGTAAGGCTTTAAAGCTTCGGCTATCTTTCTGCATGTTTCTCTGTTTTGTGTAGCAATAACGATGGGTACAATACAAAAATCATGTTTCATCCGGTATTGTAAAAAAGGTAGTTGCACTTCAAGGCTGTGTTCATATAACTGCGCGTCAAGCCGGTCATGAAAAAAGTCGTATTGCTTAATCAATTGATTTGCCAGTTCCAAATTAACAATTACTGTGCCCAAAGGGGTTTTAAAATTACCTTTGTTATAAATTGAGGCTCCGTTGAATGAGGTTCTGTGACTTGAACCAATAATAAAAATATTTTTATATTTCTTATTGTAATCCAATTGATTAAAACTCGAAGCTGCCACACCGCCTGAAAATACGTATCCGGCATGAGGCGAAATAATGGCAAATACTTCCTGGTCGGAT
>JAJUGM010000328.1 GCA_029268165.1 Bacteroidota bacterium | reverse complement strand
ACTCGTGGTGCGGGAACATAAGATCCATACCCCCGCCATGAATATCAAATGTTTCTCCCAGGTATTTTGCACTCATCGCTGAACATTCAAGATGCCATCCGGGATAACCAATGCTCCATGGCGAAGGCCATTTCATGATATGCGAAGCATCTGCTTTTTTCCAGAGTGCAAAATCAAATGAGCTCTTCTTTTCAGTTTGTCCATCCAGTTTCCTTGTTTCAGCATATAAATCTTCAAGCACACGACCTGAAAGCTTGCCATATTGGTATACGTTGTTGTATTTGGCCAGGTCAAAATATACAGAACCATTTGATTCATAAGCAAAACCATTTTTCATTATGGTTTTAATCATTTCAACCTGTTCAATAATATGTCCCGACGCATGAGGCTCAATATTAGGTGATAAAACATTCAGTTTCTCCATAGCCTTTTGGAAGCTATCAGTGTATTGTTTAACCACCTCCATAGGTTCAAGTTTTTCAAGCCTTGCTTTTTTAAGTATTTTATCTTCTCCTCCATCAGCAATCTCATCTTCAAGATGTCCCACATCAGTGATATTCCTGACATACCTGACCTTATAGCCCAAATGCATCAGATATCTGTAAAGCACATCAAATACAATTGCCGGGCGGGCATGACCCAAATGCGGATGACTATATACCGTTGGACCGCAAACATACATCCCAACATACGGCGGATTAAAAGGAACAAATTTTTCTTTCTTCCGTGAAAGTGTATTATAAAGATACAACGTCTCAGACATTTATTAAATTTTATTATTGATTATCAGGGTATAAATTTAAAAATTTATTTATCCATACTTCCACCTGAAATCAGTTTTACTTGATATACTTTTTCTGTTTTAGTGTTTCAATTGTGGCATTAAATCCTTTCCGGAATAATTCCTGCCCTTTTTTCAGATTAAAAAATCCGTAAACCGACATGTCTTTCGGTTCAATGAAAATATCAAAAAGTTGCTTCTTCTTTTCAATATCCCCAGAAATAGCAAGATGAAATGCCCTTTCGGCAACCTGGGCAAATCCTTTTATCGATTTCAGGCGATTAGAATGATTTACATAAACACCTATAAGTTTTCTGCAATCATTAATAATCGGCGCAACTGGTAAATTATTGGTTATACCTCCGTCAATATATAATTCGTTATTGATCTTAACTGCTTCAAACAATACCGGTACAGCCGAGGAAGCAAGAATTGCGTCAACTAGTATTCCCTGCCTGAAATATACAGTTTTACCTTCAGTCAGATTTGTTGCAGTAATTACAAGCGGTATTTTCAGATCTTCAAATTTTTTTGCCCGTAAATATCTGCTCAGTATCTTTTTCATACCGGTTA
This sequence comes from Bacteroidota bacterium, assembly GCA_029268165.1. Classification (GTDB taxonomy): domain Bacteria; phylum Bacteroidota; class Bacteroidia; order Bacteroidales; family UBA10428; genus UBA5072. The sequence continues at coordinate 2,870 of JAJUGM010000328.1, read as the reverse complement.
ACTGAAACAAACCCGTTTTTGGTATGGTAATCTTTATCAATTCAAGAAAATTTTTGCCTGAATATATTTCCAGTATTTCTTCAGGTGAATACCCGTCAGCATAAAACGCTCCGGCAATTGCTCCTGCGCTTACGCCCGAAATAATATCAGGCTTTAAACCATTTTCTTCTAACGCTTTTAATACCCCAAGGTGTGCAAATCCACGTGCAGCTCCGCCACTTAAAACCAACCCTACTGAATACTTTGCCATATTAATTGAACTTTAAACAATTATAATTGTTATTTTTATAACAATAAAACAGATATTATGAAACCAAAAATTGCTTTCTTTGATACAAAACCTTATGATAAGGAATATTTTAACGAAATTAACAAAACTTATCATTTTGACATAACTTATTTCAGATATCATCTGACACCTGAGAATATTGTGCTGGCTAAGGGTTTTAATATCATCATCATCTTTGTGAATGATTTAATTAACGGAAAAATGATGAAAACACTTGCGGATTACGGAATAAAGCTTATAGCCTTGCGATCATCAGGATTCAATAATATTGACCTTAAGTCAGCATTAGGTAAAATAAAAGTAGTGCGTGTACCAGCCTATTCACCTAATGCTATTGCCGAACACACTGTTGCCCTGATGTTATCATTAAACCGTAAAATACACCGGGCATATTTCAGAACCCGCGACGCTAACTTTTCCCTTAATGGACTTCTGGGTTTTGATATGTATGGCAAAACAGCAGGGGTTATCGGTACTGGCCGGATAGGCAAAGCTCTGATCAAAATTCTCAAAGGTTTTGATATGAAAGTTATTGCCTTTGATAAATATCCTGATGATGAATTTGCACGTGCAACGCAATTTGATTACCTACCTCTTGAAGAAATATTTAAGCAATCAGATATCATCTCATTAAATTGTCCTCTGACAACAGAAACCGAATACCTTATTAACCGCAATACTATTGCACTGATGAAAAAAGGTGTGATGATAATTAATACCGGAAGAGGCAAACTCATAAAAACTTCCGATCTTATTCAGGCATTAAAAAGCGGAAAAGTAGGTTCAGCAGGACTTGATGTTTATGAAGAAGAAAGCAAATTCTTCTTTGAAGACCTTTCTGACAGGGTGCTTACAGATGATGTTCTGGCCCGTCTGCTTACTTTTAATAATGTTATCATTACTTCACATCAGGGCTTTTTCACTCGTGAAGCACTTTATAATATTGCACAAACTACTATGCAAAACATTCAGGATTTTATAGATAATAAGCCACTTGTAAACGAGGTATGCTTTAATTGTCCTTGATGTTTATTATTTGCAAATACTTGCAGATTCTGAAGCTATTAACCGGGTATTTAATGTATCTATTTCCTTTGAAATTTGTAAATCAATATCCTTTAACGCTTTTTTGACAGCATCACGGTTTGATTTCCTTTCATTTTTCTGATAATAAATGCCACAAAAATATTTATCTACACCAACGCCTGAAAAACAACAAAGTAAGTTTTCGTTAATATCATAAATACAAATACTACATTCTACTTTTGTTGTTTTTCTGTACGATGGAACCCCTAATAATGATCCTATGCCCATTGTAATAAAATTAAATACAACAAAAGGAGATTCTTTCTTTCTTTGTTCAAAGTAAACAACATTAAAATCAATACTTCCGAATTTGGCAGAACCCTGATCAATCAATATTTCAGAAAAGTATTTATTTATGAGAACTTTGGTATCATGTGTCTTTTCATCTATTGTATATGATGAAACCTGACCTGTTTGCGATACATTGTTATCGCCACTTTGTCCATAGAATACAGTTTTTTTTGGATAATAAACAGCTGCAATTGCCTCTTCACTGATTTCAAAATTTAAAGGAACAAGTTTTACATCATGTGAAAATCCAAGATCAAATTCTGACTTCTGTGAAAAGAGGCAAACCGGCAATATAATAAGAATAATAGCCAGCTTGTGTTTTAAGTTTTCAGTTTTCATATTATAAGTCTCTTTGGGAAGATGTTGCCTTCTATTTATATCGGCAAAAACTATACCAAGACTTACAATAACTATCGATTAAATAATAAAATATATCCCTTCTTGATTAGAAAAAATCAAAAACAGATATGATAGAAAAAAGTTCTGAATAAAGAGAAAATATTTACTTTGCTTTACCCTGGTTAGCCACTGCTTCCATGGCTTTCTTTATAGCTTCCTGATCACCCAGATAATAATGTTTAATAGGCTTAAGGTTATTATCGAGTTCATAAACCAAAGGAACACCAGTAGGTATATTGAGTTCAATAATTGCCTCATCACTCATGTTATCCAGGTATTTCACCAAAGCTCTTAAACTGTTTCCATGAGCTACTATTAATACCCTTTTACCTGATTTTATCGTTGGAGCTATGGTTTCATGCCAGTAAGGCAAAAATCGTTCAACCGTGTCTTTTAAACATTCTGTCAGCGGAATATCTTTTTTATCGAGCCCTTGATAAACCCGTTGTTTACCCGGATAACGCGGATCATTAATATCAAGCGGAGGCGGAGGCACATCATAACTTCTTCGCCATAATTTTACCTTTTCTTCACCGTGCAAGGCTGCTGTTTCAGCCTTATTAAGTCCCTGTAAAGCTCCATAATGCCTTTCATTAAGCCTCCACGACTTAACCCATGGTATCCAGAGTTGATCCATTTCTTCCAATGCAAGCCATAATGTTCTTAAAGCACGCTTTAATACTGATACAAAAGCAATGTCAAATTCAAAGCCCTCCTCTTTCATTACCCTGCCTGCAACACGGGCTTCCTCCATGCCCTTTTCAGTCAGATCTACATCAGTCCAACCAGTAAAACGATTTTCCTT
>JAJUGM010000327.1 GCA_029268165.1 Bacteroidota bacterium | reverse complement strand
TATTTTGCTGTCATTAATATGTTATAATTCTTATGGCAATAAAATAGAGTTACAACAATATCGTAATGTAAATACCGCATTTCAGAATGCCTATACTTATGATAGCCGGATGGACAGGTATGATGTAAAATTTTATCACATCGACCTTGAAGTTACGGATACCTCAACATGGATAAAAGGTTTCACCTCTATTGTTGTTCAAATAACTGTAACATCAGTCAATGATATTGTATTTGATTTCTCAGCAGATATGCATGTTGATTCGGTGCTAATAAACGGGGAAAAAACAACTTTTATACATAGTAATAACTTAATGGTGATTAATACGCCACAACGCGTTAACCATGATGATATTATAACATGTACGGTGTTTTACTACGGTTTAGGTAAAAAAAATGAATACTTTTCAGGCATTTTTAATGCCAGTTCAAGTTGGAATAAAAGGGCAACCTGGACATTATCTGAACCTTTTTCAGCAATGAACTGGTTTCCTTGTAAACAGGCGCTGGCCGATAAAGCCGATTCGGCATATATTTTTATAACCACTGACAAGGAATTAAAGGCAGGCGCCAATGGTATTCTGGTAAATAAAACGCTTCTGCCTGGCGATAAAATAAGGCATGAATGGAAAACAAAATATCCTGTAGCCTATTATCTGCTTTCATTTTCTGTAGGTGATTACTATGATTACAGCTTTTATGCCTCCCTCCCAGGTACCAACGATTCAGTTCTTGTACAGAATTACATATATGATACTCTTGCATTCCTGTATCAAAATAAGAATGATATTGATACTACTGCAGACCTTTTGTATTTATATTCTGACTTATTCGGCATTTATCCGTTTTACAAAGAAAAATACGGACACTGCATTGTTCCGGGCGGTGGAGGTATGGAGCATCAGACAATGACTACCCTGAGTAGTTTTAACTACTTGCTCGTTGCCCACGAACTGGCTCATCAATGGTTTGGCGACTATGTTACATGCGGCACATGGCAGGATATATGGATTAATGAAGGTTTTGCCAGTTATGCCGAATATATTGCATGTCAATACCTGCAATCACAGGATGAAGCAGATTCATGGATGTTTGGGGCACATGAATTTATTAAATCGCAAAATGGAGGTAGTATATATATTCCCGAAAATATGGCTTCAAATCAGGACCGGATTTTTGATTACCGGTTATCATACAAAAAAGGTGCAGCCATGCTACACATGATCCGCCATGAAGTTAATAATGATTCCCTATTTTTTTCGGTAATCCACAATTTTCTTGATCAATACAAAAATAATGTTGCTACTGCTGAAGATTTCAGACATATACTCGAGGAAAAGACTAAAATCAGTTTCTCAGCTTTTTTTGATCAGTGGTATTACGGCGAAGGTTTTCCCTCACTCACCGTTAACTGGAAACATCAGAACGATACCTTATATATTTCTTCATTTCTGACAGCCTCGTCCCCGGTAACGCCTTTGTTTAATATTCTTACCGAATATAAAATTTCATTAAATGCTTATGACACAATAATTACTCACAGGCAAATAGCAAATTACGATGAATGGCAGGTTTATCTTCCCGGAAATGTAAAAAACATCCGGGTCGATCCGAATAAATGGCTTTTACTTAACATAGACAGTATTAATAATTTATCATCACTTAACAGGGAGGAAAAATTTTATTTAGCACCTAATCCTGCGAAAAACAAAGTCAGGGTTTTTTATGATGATCCAGCTTTTGAAGGTCCGGTTTATTTAGTTAACGCAATGGGAAAAATAGTCCAGACTAAAGAAGCTGATGAATTTCCACTCGAACTGAATATTACCGGAATAAATTCTGGCAATTATTTTGTAGTATTAAAGGATGGTAATCATTTTTATGTTAGTAGGTTTGTAAAACATTGATAATAAATGTAATGACAAAAAATGGCTGTCTTGTTATTGCAGGCTTATTATTAATAGTTTCTATATCAGCCCAGCAACCCGCGTCGAAATCAAAAAAAGCTATTGATGCATACAACCGTGGACTGCAGCAATATACAACCAATGATTATGCCGGGGCAGTAAAATATTTGCAGGAGGCAATAAAGGAAGATTCCGTTTTTATTCATGCATGGCTGGTGCTGGCGGAAGTTTATGAAGACTGGAAACAGCCGTTGTTTGCCATGAATGCTTACCGTGGGGCACTGAAGATTAATCCGTCATTTTATCCCTATGCATTGGTTAAGCTCGCAAATCTTGAGTTTAGCGAGGGCTTGTATAAGGAAGCAAAAGCACATTATGAACAATTTCTGAATATTCCGGGAGAAAAAAATGAAAAACATATTGAAAAATCAAAAGACGGAATAGCCCGGTGTGATTTTTCAATATATGCAAAGGCTCATCCGGTTGATTTTAAACCTGTTTCATTAGGCGCTGCTGTTAATACCGTTGAAGATGAATACTGGCCAAGTATTTCGGCAGATGAGCAAACACTGGTAGTTACGCGCCTTTCAAAAAATGAGATCAATTCTGGCAAAAAACATGAGGATTTTTATATCAGCCATTGGACAAATGACGGTTGGGAACCTATACAAAATGCCGGTTTTCCGCTCAATTCGCCCGACAATGAGGGAGCACAAACTCTTTCAGCTGATGGACGTACTATGGTTTTTACCGGATGCAACCGTGCCGACGGCAAAGGCCGTTGCGATCTATACATTTCAAGAAAAGAGGGTGATTACTGGAGTCTGCCTAAAAACATGGACTATCCGGTAAACAGTCATTATACTGAAACACAACCATCGCTTTCAGCTGACGGTAACACACTCTATTTTGCAAGCGACCGTCCGGGCGGACAAGGACAAGTAGATATATGGCTGACCAGGCAAATCGGCAATAACCAATGGTCGGTACCTGTTAACATCGGCGATGTGGTTAACACAAAAGGCAATGAAATGTCACCATTTATTCATCCGGACGGACAAACGTTATATCTGGCATCTGACGGGCATATCGGCCTTGGCGGATATGACCTGTTTGTATGCCGGAAAGACAGCACGGGAAATTGGATGAAACCCCGGAACCTTGGATATCCCATTAATACACATAAAGATGAATATGGGCTTATTGTTAATCCTTCGGGAACACGCGCCTATTTTGCTTCAGATATCCAGGCAGAAAATGGCAGGGATATCTACTATTTCAATTTACCTGAACAAGCTAAACCCAATCTGGTTTCTTATATGAAGGGAGTAGTATTTGATGCAAAAACCAATAAACGTCTGCGGGCAGCATTTGAACTCATTGACCTTAATACCCGTGAACTGGCCAATAAATCAAACTCCGACAGCATAACAGGTGAGTTCCTGATATGTATCCCGGCCAATCGAAATTACATGCTCAATGTTTCAAAAAAAGGCTATCTGTTTTACTCCGAAAATTTTTCATTTGCCGGAATTTATTTATCTGATAAACCATTCCTTAAAGATATACCGCTGAGTCCTATTGAAATTGGCAAAACAGCTATCCTGCGGAATATTTTTTACGAAACCGATTCTTATGCCCTGAAAGAAGAATCGAGGGTTGAACTGGACAGGCTGGTAAGGTTTCTCAAGGAAAATCCAGATATAAAAATTGAAATCAGCGGACATACCGACAATACCGGATCAGCCGAATATAATATGAAACTTTCAGAAAACCGGTCAAGGACTGTTGCTGAATATTTAATTCAGTCGTCGATTGATAAAGAGCGAATCACTTATAAAGGTTACGGATTATCGATGCCTGTGGCTGTTAATGATACCGAAGAAGGAAGAGCGCAAAACAGGCGCACAGAAATAAAAATAACAGGCAACTGATAAATAAAAAATTTATTGTAAATTTAAATATCATTTAAAATAATTACAAAATGAAGAATTTGATACTATTGGTTTTTGCAGCAATTTTAGGAATGGGTTTGGCTATTGTGCCCGGAAATAAAATTCCTGACAAGTTAATTACTGATTTCAAATCAACAGAATGGCCTGCTGTTTTAAAAGCCAAAGAAAATATTGAAAACCTTGAAAAAGATGGTATTCCGCAACTGATAAGCATGCTGAATGATTTTTCAATCCGGAAATTGAAAAATACCGGCGACCTTATTTATCCTGGTGCAACAAAATTTTACGGACACGGACAAATAATCGAATATGATATTGATGAAATTTCAATAAGGGCGGGCTGGCTGCTTGAAGACCTTAGTTTTCAGAATTTTGGTTT
>JAJUGM010000326.1 GCA_029268165.1 Bacteroidota bacterium | reverse complement strand
GGTGATGCAGAAAACACGGATTTTCAGCAAAGCCTGAGATTATATACGCAAGTTGATACCTTTCATCTGAATATAAACAAAACAAATAATCCTGACAGCTTATTTGCCTTCGCTTCGCAATATAATCTGCTCATAGTGAGCGTACATACGGACGATCTGAGGGCAGCGAAAAATTTTGGCATTTCCGACTCCATTTTTACATTAATAGACAGCCTATGTCTTCATAAAAATGTGATTCTGAATTTATTTAGCAGCCCTTATTTATTAAATCGTATACACCGGCTTAGCAACCTTAAGGGTCTAATAGTATCTTACGAGAATTTGCCAGCTATCCAGCAATTATCTGCACAGCTTATTTTTGGAGCAATTCCGGGACACGCAAATTTACCTGTTTCCATATCCGAAGAATACCCTCTGGGTTCAGGGATTATAACACCTGACATAGGCAGGCTGAAATATGGAACACCACTTGAAAGTGATATTAACCCATCTGTTGAAAATAAAATTGATTCTATTGTCAGCGATGCTATTAATCGTGAAGCTTTCCCTGGCTGTCAGATTTTTGCCGCAAAAAACGGCGTTGTCTTTCTGAATAAGGCTTATGGAAAACCAACCTATAAAAGTACCCAGAATGTAACGTTAGAAAATCTTTATGACCTGGCATCTGTTACCAAAGTCATAGCAACTGTTCCGGCAATTATGAAACTCTATGAGGAAGAAGTAATTGATATAGAAAAACCATTGTCAAATTATATGACATTCCTTGATTCCACTAATAAAAAAGATATTACAATCAGAGATATTCTGTTACATAAAGCCGGACTTGCCAGTTGGATACCATTTTACATCAGTACTCTTGAACCAGTATATCCGAGCCAGAGTTTATTTAGCAGTACTCTTTCATCAGCCTTCCCTTATAAAGTAAACGGAGGACAATATTTAAACCGCTTTACCTGTTTTAAAAAAGATTATTTTTCAACAAAACAATCACCTGATTTTCCTTTTCAGGTTGCCAACGGAATTTTTGCCTCAAAAAGTATTCACGACACTATCTTGCTGGCAATCTGTAAATCAGCAGTTGAAAAAAAATCAAGATATAAATACAGTGATTTAGGTTTTATTTTATTGTATAAAATGGTTGAGAATTTAAAAGGTCAATCATTTGAGGAATATATTAACAATGTATTATTTAAACGAATAGGGGCATCCACGCTTTGTTTTAACCCTTTGAAATCCTTTTCTGTTGAACAGGTTATTCCAACTGAATATGACCAGTATTTTCGCAAACAGATTGTTCATGGCTTTGTACACGATCCGGCAGCGGCTATGATGGGTGGAATTTCTGGTCATGCCGGATTATTCTCTAATGCCAATGATCTGGGGAAAATAATGCAAATGTTCATGAATGAAGGAATTTATGGCGATGAAAGATTCTTCACCCCCGAAACCATTTCGCTTTTTACTTCAAAACAAAGCAAAAACGATGATAACCGTCGTGGGCTCGGCTTTGACAAACCCGAAACCGACCGTTCAAAAAACAGTCCGGCGTGCCAGTCGGTTTCACCAAAAAGTTACGGACATTCCGGATTTACCGGCACCTATGTATGGGCTGACCCCGAATGTAATTTAGTATATATTTTTCTTTCCAACCGCATATATCCTGATGCCATGAATAATAAGCTTGTGGATATGAACATCAGGACAAAAATACAGCAGGAATTATATAACAATTTCATTCCCATGTAACCGTCTTAAAATTTTTCAATCAAGAACTTTTATTTCTGAATACATTTTACTTTATTTGCATCGATTTTTATCCAATACAGTATGGACGATTATCACGCGGAAATAATTAAAGTTTAACTTAACCAGCAACAGTGAATCATTGTAGCCTGCTGCTGGTTATTAACAGGGAGGTTACTATGATCACTTACTGGACTTACAACAACGGACTTGTTGAAAGCGAAACCATCCGTAAGAACTGCTGGATTTCGGTAATTAAACCAACACCTGAAGAAACAGATTATCTGATTGAAAAATTACAGGTTTCCCCTGATGTAATAAATGATATTCTTGACGTTGACGAACGTTCGAGATACGAGACAGATGAACAATGGGTCACTATTATTCTTCGGATTCCTATCCGCAATCTTGAAAACGGACTTCCGTTTTATACGGTGCCTTTCGGAATTTTAATCTCCAAATCGATAATCATTACAATTTGCTCAGCAGAAAATGACGTTATCCATTCTATTATAGCAAACAGAATGATCGATTTCAAGGACCTGCCCAATTTTGTAATGCATATTTTCATGAAAACAGCCAATTTGTATCACAGTTATTTGAAACAGATTAACATACAGGTTGCTGCTATTGAAAATGACCTGCTGAAGTCAACCCGTAATAAAGAACTGCATCAAATGCTTAAAATGGAAAAATGCCTGGTTTATTTTATAACCTCCTTAAAATCAGATGAGATCTTACTTGCAAGGCTTAAAAGCCTGAAAATCTCTATTATTGGCGAATTTGATGAGGATTTGATGGATAATGTTATTATTGAGTTTAAACAGGCAATGGAAATGGCTAATATATACAGCGATATCCAAAGCGGAATGATGGATGCTTTTGCATCAGTAATATCAAATAACCTGAATGTTGTGATGAAACAGCTGGCCTCAATTACAATTATATTGATGATTCCCACGTTTATTGCCAGCCTTTACGGAATGAATGTTCCCAATCATTTTGAACAGAACCCATACGGCTTTCTGTGGGTTTTAATCATTTCCTTTGTTCTTTCGGGATTCGGGGCATTTCTGTTTCGCAGGAAAAACTGGTTCTGATTTATTAGTCACGTACTAACCATTCTTTTGCCTCTTCAACCGTATCAAAAGGCCTTAACTGCATGCCCGTGAAAACCTGGGCTATCTGAAGCAGTATTTTCTTGGCTCCGGTAACTCCAACAACAGCTTCTTTTTTCGTGAGCTCTTTGGTTATTTTACCTGACTTTTTTAAAGCATCGAGGGCTTCACCATAAACATAACTGCCTGTAAAATCAACCAAAAGCAAAATATCTTTCTTACCCATAGCACGTGCCTGCTCTCTGAAGGCATTTGTCTTTTTGATTACTTCCAGAAATTCTTCTGTTGTTTTAATATTGGTATAATCAACAAAGTAGATCTCTTTGCCCTTATATTCAATGAATCTGGCTCCTTTTTCCATACTACATTAATTTATTTATCAATTCGTTACGAAAAACCAATCATCAAGTTACAAAGAAAACTGGTGATTTTTATCACTGTTTCTTTTTATTTTTAGAAAATTTCCAGACTTAAATTAATTATATTAGTTCTTTTAGTTTATATCTTAGTAATCCCAACTATCTTGCATCTTGTCTCTTGATTCTTCCCTGAAAGCATTCGGGGCTGGGTTCTTACCGGTATCCATCAGGGGCTAGGTTCTTCAATATTTTAACTTTTATAAATGCTGAATAATACAATTAAAGAAGTGGAAAACAAATGGCTTCAAATACTTTATGAGTATTTAAAAGCTGAATTTAAAAAAACATGGCTGCCTTCGCACGATGAAACCCATCACTACAGGGTGTGGCAATACTGTAAAGAAATGTTAATTTATTTGAATGAATATGGTTATCCTTTCAGCAGGCATATAGTTGAGCAGCTTATTATAGCGGTATTTTTTCATGATCTCGGACTGACGCGCACGTATGATTCATCACATGGCAGAGTAAGCCGTGATCTTTGCACACAGTTTCTTAAAAATTTTCCTGACCTGGGTAAGAACTTTATAAATCCAATTCTTACTGCCATAGAACGACATGATGATAAATCATACATCGGCCTGAAATCAGATGATCGTCTGATAAAAACCGACCTTCATTCTATTCTTGCTCTCAGTGATGATCTGGATGCATTCGGGCCGGTTGGTGTTTATCGTTACATAGAAATTTACAATCTGCGTAAAATAAAGATACAGGAAATGCCTTCTCAGATTAATGAAAACCTTAATAACCGATTCAGCTTTTTATTATGGTTATGCAGTGATATGGAAGATATGATACAAAAACACAAAAAAAGATTTCGGTACACAGTAAATTTTTTTGAAAATATGAATGCACAATTAAAATCTGGGATTAATAAAAATACTTCTGAAGGCCCGCTTGGAGTTTATAATCTTTTAATTGAAGAAACCCGGAAAAAGCATATACATTTTACCAAACTCCCTGTCAT
>JAJUGM010000325.1 GCA_029268165.1 Bacteroidota bacterium | reverse complement strand
TCTCTTCCGATGATATTATTTCTGTGCCATATAATAGTTCGACCTGCAATCAATGCTTCTTTTATAGAAGCAATGCTGCTGTCTTTAACAAACAAGATTGTCATTGGCCGGTGTTCAAGCTGAAACTCCTGCAGAAAATCATTCATAGGTGCATGCACATCGGAATTACCCATCATGGTCAGGTTCTGGTCAAAGCACCATTGGTGAGGATAGGAGGAGTATTCATCTTCATTAACAACTTCAATGCCTTTTACTATACCCTTTTTTATCAGGTCGGCCATCATATCAGAAATGTAAGGGGTACCCGGCACCTGTGCCTTCCATACAGGATGGTTCCAAAATATGAATGCTCCCTGTTTATAGGCTGTATTTATAGCATCTGATGCGCTTTTGGTTTTAAGAGTTTCGGTATCGGTTATAAAAAGTGCATTCAGATGACCAGGAGGCATATCACGTGTTATTTCGGCCCCAGGAATAAGAATTATCCCCATACGCTGAGCATATTCTTTTGCAATAATAAATGCACTGCTGGTATTTGTATCAATGTATGACTTGTGGGGCTGGTATTCGAGGTGATCAGTAATTGAAATCACATCAAGGCCTTCGCGCCATGCTTCGTCTATCCGGTTAGTGGGCCAAACGGTTCCGTCTGAAAAAATGGTGTGCATATGAAAATCTCCTTTAAGAGCTACATAATTCTCAATTTCAGGTATTATAATTTCCTTTCTTACGTTTACCTGGCTTTTACCAGCAAGGGATAAAAGCAACAGCAGGATTAAAATAAGTGTTTTCATTATTTAATTTTTTTAAAGTTAATACTATTTTAATCTGATATAATGCATATATTCATTAATGGCATGAAGCAGCCGGTTAATTTCATCTTCACCTATTCTGCCAATATTACCTATCCTGAAAGTATTTTCTTCTCCCAGTTTCCCGGGGTATATAATTAATCCGCGCTGACTGAGATATTCATAAAATTCTTCAAATGAAAATTTTAAATTCTCAGGATAAAAGAACGAGGTAATTATATATCCTCTGTAATCGGAAGGCACATAAGGCTCGAACCCCATTTTGCCCATTCCTTCAATAAGCTTTTGATTATTATTAAGATATCTTTCTGCCCTGCCCTTTGGTCCACCCTCTTCCTCAAGTTCGTTTAATGCCTGATAAAAAGCCAAAAGAGCGTGAGCAGGCGGAGTAAATCTGAATTGTCCGTTCTTTTCAAGGCCTTCCCACTGAGCAAGCAGGTCGAGTGTCAGGGTGCGGGCATAATGCGCTTTTTTAAGTTCATCTGTGTTGGCTATAATAAATGAAAAACCTGGGACTCCTTCAATGCATTTATTGGCTGATGAAATAAGAAAATGAATAGCAGCATCTTTAACATGGAGCGGTATAGCACCAAAACTGCTCATGGCATCAACAATAAAGGTAATACCATATTTTTCACATAATTTCCCTGTTTCTTCAACAGGATTTATAATTCCTGAAGTAGTTTCACAATGAACAATTGCCAGATGGGTAATATCCTTATTTTCTAAAATACATTCTTCAATTGATGAAACGGGGGGAATCTGATTCTCTTTGTAAATCAATGCATCAACCTGAATATTATGAATTTCCGCAATCTCCCTGATTCGTTTTCCATAGGCTCCGTTAATAATTACCAGTAATTTGCCATCAGGGGGAATGGCACTTGAAATTACTGATTCAATGCCCATTGTACCGGGCCCTTGCATAATAATTGCTTCGTAGCCCGATTCTTTTGAAACGCCTGCTATTTCAAGCAAACCATGACGTATCTCTTTAATAATTTCAATAAATTCACCGTCACGTGAACCTACATCCCTTAACATAGCTTCTTTCACAGTGAAACTGGTTGTAAGAGGTCCAGGTGTAAACAAAACTTTATCATTCATCATAGATTCTGAAATTTATTTAATAAAATCAAAAGGCTGTCCATGTTCTTTTTTCTGATTGTATTTTACATCAAGTAGTTTGGCTACTGTGGGAGCAAACTGGCAGTTAAAATATTGTCCATTTGTTTTCATTTCGCCATTCGGTTTTAGGTCAGGGCTTATTATAACAAACCATGTTTCATCAGAATGAGCGATTGATTTTCCGTGACTCTTCCATTCATCTTTATCATTACCCCTGCCATGATCTGCTGTAATAATGAAGGTTGTTTTTCCGGCATATTCGGGTTCTGTCTGCACCCATTCATATAGTTGCTTTATATAACTATCAATATTATTTGCAGCGCGCAGGTACAGGTCATAACGCCCGTCATGCGCCAGGTCGTCTGTTTCATCATAAATAATATATAAAAGCGAGGGTTTATTTTTTTTCAGATATTCAAAGGCATAATAATGAGTTAATATATCGGGCCTTACCGATGACCATGGACTGATAAGATAATGCTGCAGTTCATTCAGGAAAAGTTCCCTGTCGGTAAGCACGCCTTTTGCATCGGTGTAGCCTGCATTAACGTATATACCGTTTCGTGACTGGTTTACAATGTAAGGGAATAAATCCCAGGAGCCAAATATAGCCACTTTATTTTTGTAACGAGGATCATTATTTACCATTTCTAATACAGTCCTGTTCGGATTATTAATTTTATCATTGCTGTTGATTTCCTTATCAGCTTTTATGCCCGTAAATATTTCATTATATCCCGGATAGGAAAACCAGAAATCATTGGAAACATTTACATAGTTATTGTAATTGCGGTTTCCATAAACTGATCCGTACTGCATACCTGCCGACCATATAAAGGGCAACAACAGGCGACGCCTTTCGGTATATTGCTGATGCCAGTATCTGTTGTCAACAAGTTGCCGGTCTTTTACATACTTTTCACTAAAATAAAGCGATGAATCAGCTCCGTAAAATAATTCCTGCCAGCGGAACCCGTCAAGGACGATAAAAATTATTTTTTCTGTTTTAAAGGAAAATTGTGCATTTACTAACATTGTGCACCAAAAAGAAAGAAATAAAATGATTCTAAGCTTTTTCATAAGAAATGAGTTTTATTTAAAATTGCATACCTTTTTAATTGCTGATTCTAATATATTAATGGCTTTACCAAGCTCGGTTTCAGTGATGGTAAGCGGAGGGACAAGAAGAATAATATTTCCGTGACTTACCTTAAAACTTAATCCCATCTGAAGGCAGTTATACATAATCTTTTCAGCTACAGACATAGCATTGTCATTCAAATCACGTTCTATCTCCAAAGCCCATAAAAGGCCTATCCCTCTGACATCTGAGATTATATTATATTTTTCCTTTAATGCGGTCAGATTTTGCCTGCAATATATTTCCAGATTTTTTACATGCTTAAGAACGTTATCTTTTTTGATATAATCAAATGAAGCCATCATAGCTGCCGCCCCGACAGGATTTTTTTCATGGGTAAAATGCCCTACAGCCTTTTCGTGCATGACATCGAGTTTGTTATGGGCAACCAGCGCTGCAAATGGTATTATTCCTCCGCCTAGGCTTTTCCCTAAGGTAAGTATATCAGGCACTGTATTAAAATGTTCAAATGCAAACATTTTACCAGTACGTCCCATGCATGTGGCTATTTCATCGAAAATCAGCAATACACCGTTTTTTTTACAGATGGATTTTACATTAGGCCAGAACCATGCAGGAGGCACATGAACAGAGGTGTTCCTTACAGGTTCGGCAATTAAAGCAGCAATATCTTTTTCTTTAATTAAAAGGTAATCAAGATACTCCAGAATATACTGCGCATTATTTCCGTGTGAATTAGTGCAGAATATCCCACGGTGAGCTGAAAAAGAAGGTATCTGAATAGTTCCATTCAGTAAAGGCCCTGATTTATAACGAAAAATATTTTCGCCGCTAACTGAAATCATATCAAGTGTTGAACCATGAAATGAATCCCAGAATGATACAATTTTGTAATTGCCTGTGTAAAAGCGGGCCATCTGAATGGCCATACTGTTAACCTCGGAGCCACCAGGAGCAAACAACACCTTGTCAAGCCCTGAAGGTGTATTGTGAATAAGCATACGGGCTGCCTCAATAGCATACTCATTTGTATATCTTCTCGGGCAGAATGACAATTCATCAAGTTGTTTTTTTATTCTTTTAATAATAAAAGAATTATTATATCCCAGATGATGAACACTGTTCCCATGAAAATCAAAATAAGGTTTGTTATTCAGATCATAAAAACAGCTATGCCTGCTGCTTCTGATAACGTTTAAACAAGGGGTTGATAAAG
>JAJUGM010000324.1 GCA_029268165.1 Bacteroidota bacterium | reverse complement strand
ATATCTTTTTTAAATAAAATAATCATAAAGTGAAAAAAGAAGCATCAATGAACTGTTAAAATCCGCTTGGTTTTCATTATGTTTGCGTAGTATAAAAAAATACTATGAATACTAACTATAAAATATCGCGGATACATGATTTTACAGAACATGATTTACTGCAGAACATATTGCCATATTGGATCAAAAACGTGCCTGATAATGAAAACGGTGGATTTTACGGACGTATTACCAATGATCAACAGATAGATAAATTGGCTGAAAAGGGCGCTATTCTGAATGCAAGAATTTTATATACATTTTCAGCCGCTTATCGCCTTTACAATAATAAACTTTATAAAGCTATAGCTAACAGAGCCTACGAATATATTATAAGCCGTTTTGTTGACAGGGAATATGGAGGAGTATTCTGGTCGGTTGATTACAAAGGTAATCCATTAGTTACCAAAAAGCAATTCTATGCATTGGCTTTTGTTATTTACGCTTTATCAGAGTATTTTAAAATAAATAAAGAAGAGAAGGTACTGAAGGAAGCAGTTGACATTTTTAATATTATTGAAGAAAGGGCATTGGATAAGGTCAACGGTGGATATACTGAAGCGTTGGACCGCGAATGGAAGCCCCTTGCAGATATGAGGCTGAGCGATAAAGATATGAACGTAGCCAAAAGCATGAATACTCACCTTCATATAATAGAAGCATACACCAACTTATATAGAGTATATAAAAATGAGAAATTATATAACAGGCTGGTTGAACTATACGATATATTCAATAAACATATAATTGATTCAGCCAATAATCATCTTATCCTGTTTTTTGATAAAAACTGGAACCGGTTATCAGATGTTATTTCTTTTGGCCACGATATTGAAGCCAGTTGGTTATTGCATGAATCGGCCATGGTTACAGGCGATGCTAACAGAATTGCCCATGCTGAAAAAATGGCCGTCCGTCTTGTTGATGCAGTTTATAAAGGTATAGACGAAGAAGGAGGCTTGCGTTATGAATATGATCCGAAACACGGTTTTTTAAAGGTACGAGAATGGTGGCCTCAGGCTGAAGCTGTCGTGGGCTTCTTGAATGCCTTTCAGATAAGCAGGGACGAAAAATACCTCGACAGTGCCTTGAAAAGTTGCCAGTTAATTGAGAAGTATTTCATCGACCGGAAAAATGGAGAATGGTTTTTCAGAGTTGATGAAACCGGTAAGCCTGTATTAACAGAAGATAAGGTTGGTTTCTGGAAATGTCCTTATCACAACAGCCGCATGGCTTTTGAAGTAAAAGAAAGATGTAAAGCAATTTTAAGTGAATTAATTCATTGAAATTCTCTTAAATATAAGAATTTACTGTGATTTTCCAAATTTTATTTTTACTTTCATATTGTAGATTATTATTATCCAATCATTTTTATTATGAACTCAAAATCTATTAACAACAACTTGAAATTTCGGTCATTTTTTACACTTTTATCTTTTATTCTCTTCAATGGCTCTGGTTATAGCAATGTGAAATTACCCCATGTAATCTCAGGTAATATGGTCCTTCAGCGGAATGTACCCATTACAATCTGGGGATGGGCCGATGCTGGTGAAAAAGTGAGTGTTACTTTTTCAAGCAAAACTATTTCTGTCAAAGCTGATAAAACAGGTAACTGGAAAGTAGTATTTCCGTCAATGAAGGAAGGCGGGCCTTATACGATGACTATTAAAGGCCGTAACACGATTAATCTGGATAACATCCTGATAGGGGAAGTATGGATATGTTCAGGCCAGTCTAACATGGAATGGATATTATATAATGCCAAAGACGGAATAAGAGAATCCAGTGAAGCCAATTATCCCGAAATTCGTTTGTTTACCGTTCCAAGAAAAACAGCACTGCAACCTCAGGATGATCTTGCTGGTGGCGAATGGATGGAATGTAATCCACAAAATGCTGCCGCTTTCTCTGCAGTTGGATACTTTTTTGGCCGTGAGCTTTATACCAGACTGCATGTACCCATTGGACTTATTAATTCAAGCTGGGGTGGTACACTTATTGAACCATGGACCAGCGATGATGCGCTTTCAGCAGTTCCTGGAACAAATGAATGGGTTTCTCGGTTAAAAAACCTTGATATTAAAAAGCTTGAAGCTGAACAAAAAGCCAGATATGATAAAATAAGAAATACAATTTCAGGCAACACGGATGGACTTGTTGATGGAAAAGCTCTCTGGGCCGATGTTGATTTAAATGATCACGACTGGATACCTATTAAGGTTCCGGGTTTATGGGAACAGTCTATTTTACCGGGACTGGATGGTGTGGTATGGTTCAGGTATGAATTTAATGTGCCTGCAGATATGACGCAGTCTGATGTTAAATTATCACTTGGCAAAATTGACGACAGTGACATTACCTGGGTCAATGGTATTAAAGTTGGGGAAATGGAACAAAAATATGATAAACCTAGGATATATACTGTATATAAAGGAGTCTTAAAACCTGGCCGAAATGTGATTACTGTAAGGGTGGATGATACAGGCGGAGGTGGAGGATTCTGGAGCGATGAAGGTGAATTGCGCATTGATGATGGAAAACAATCAATTGCTTTGTCAGGAACATGGAAATGTAAAATCAGCCCGGTTAATTTCAGATTAGACGAAGCATTAGTAGGTCCGAATGACTATCCCTCCATTCTATACAACGGCATGATACATCCCTTACTTAATTACGCAGCCAGAGGGGTAATATGGTATCAGGGTGAATCAAACTGTGACAGAGCCTATCATTACAGAACGCTGTTCCCATTAATGATTAATAACTGGCGTGAAAAATGGCATAATCCTGACCTTGTTTTTTTGTTTGTGCAACTGGCTAATTTCAAACAACCCTCTACTGTTCCGGGAAACAGTGACTGGGCTGAACTGCGTGAAGCACAACTGATGACTTTATCGGTTCCTAAGACAGGTATGGCTGTGATTATCGATGTTGGTGAAGCTAATGATATTCACCCACGGAATAAACAGGATGTCGGTTACCGTTTGTCACTGGCTGCAAGGAAAATTGCCTATAATGAAGATATTGTATTTTCAGGCCCCATATTTAAATCTTATACAATCAATGGCAATAAAATTGAAATTGAATTTGACCATATCGGGTCAGGTTTAATTGCCAAAGATAAATATGGTTATCTGAAAGGTTTTTCTATTGCCGGAGAAGACCAGCAATTCAGGTGGGCCAAAGCTTATATCCATGATAATAAAGTCATTGTCTATTCTGATGAGATTACTGCACCGGTAGCCGTGAGATACGCCTGGGCCGATAACCCCGACGACGCAAATTTGTACAATAAGGAGGGACTGCCGGCTTCACCTTTCCGGACAGATACCTGGAAAGGTATTACGGAATAAGCTTAAAACAAAAATATCATGGTTTATGTTATAGCGGATAATATATTTTATTATTTTTGAAAAACATTTGTAAGTTAACAAATTGTATATGAGTAGAATACTTTCATTTTTAATGCCATTGTTTCTGTGTGGTTTTGTGGTTGCCCAGGATAACGCAAAAGATACCATTGCAAAAAAATTTGTTTACCACTATTCGGTTAATAATGAAGCATTATCATCAATTGACCGTTCCATGCTGTCCGAACATCCCTTGGGCGAGAATATTGCACGTAAAATACATCTTTTACAGGATTATTATACCTATATTGAACCGCCTTCTCCCACCTCGCCCGGTCAAAAAACCATCGTAGTGAAACCTAATATTTATAATTCTTTATTAAAATTAAACCGTTATTATAAGCAACAGGTAAAGAAAGGAACTATTAGTATTGAATCAGCTACCCGGGAACTGAATCATTTTCTTGATGTAGGCCTTTCCATTGTATCCGATGAAACAGGCTCTTTCGAGGCTGAACTGCGCAAAGCAAAAAGTCCTGATCAGATTATATCTGTCTTTTCAATGGTTGATCTTAAATAAAAAAAGCGCCATTTATTGGTGCTTTTTTCTTAAAGTTATTTCTTATTGTTTTCAAGCTCTTTCACTTTTTCAAGAGCCCTCAAATAATTAGCCCTGTATCTGATATAATGGTTACCTTTTTCAAATTCCCATAATGCATTTCCTGCCCTATAAATTTTACCAAGACAAGCTTCGAAAATCAAATTATAATTAATTCCTGTAATTCTTTCAGCATCAAGAATAGTATTAAACCTGACACTTTTATCGGCAAAATGGCCAATTACCGGAACGTGGTATTTCCGTTGAGCTCTTTTTTTAATTACT
>JAJUGM010000323.1 GCA_029268165.1 Bacteroidota bacterium | reverse complement strand
TACCACTTCTTTTACATCGTCTTTAAAACGTTTCAGTGAAGCAAGTTCACCTGTATAAACAACAATGCCTTCACGGATTACCCTTACTTTTGAGCTTCTCTTTATTTTCCCTTCCTTTACCATACATCCTGCCACTGTACCGACCTTGGTAATTTTGAAGGTTTCAAGCACCTCAAGGGTGGCTGTAATCTCTTCTTTTATTTCAGGTGACAGCATACCCTCCATGGCTGATTTTATTTCATTAATAGCATCGTAGATAATGGAGTAAAGCCGTATATCAATCTGTTCCTTTTCAGCGAGTCTTCGCGCCTGCATTGAAGGGCGAACCTGGAAGCCAATCACAATAGCATTTGAAGCGGCGGCCAGCAGGATGTCACCTTCTGATATTTGTCCTACAGCCTTATGAATTACGTTTACCTGAATTTCTTCGTTTGAAAGCTTAATTAATGAATCTGATAAAGCCTCAACTGAGCCATCGACATCGCCCTTGACGATAATATTCAGTTCTTTGAAATTACCAATGGCAATGCGTCGCCCTATTTCATCAAGGGTAATATGTTTCTGTGTCCTGATGCCCTGTTCACGCTGAAGTTGTTCTCTCTTTATAGCGATATCTTTTGCTTCTTTTTCACTGGGCATAACATTAAACTTATCGCCTGCCTGAGGAGCACCGTTCAGGCCAAGCACCAAAACAGGAGTGGAAGGACCTGCTTCGTCAATTTTTTTACCTCTTTCATTAAACATTGCTTTGACACGGCCATAATGATAGCCTGCAAGCATAATATCGCCAATATGAAGCGTCCCTGACTGAACCAGAACAGTTGCAATATATCCGCGCCCCCTGTCAAGTGATGATTCAATAACAGTGCCTGATGCCCGTTTTTTCGGATTAGCTTTGAGTTCGAGTAGTTCGGCTTCAAGCAACACCTTATCAAGAAGTGTGGAAATATTTAATCCTGTTTTGGCTGATATTTCCTGCGACTGATACTTACCACCCCAGTCTTCCACAAGGATATTCATTTTGGCAAGCGCTTCCTTTATTTTATCAGGGTTTGCTGTTGGCTTGTCAATTTTATTTATCGCAAAAACCATAGGCACTCCTGCAGCCTGTGCATGATTGATAGCTTCTACAGTTTGGGGCATCACACCGTCATCGGCGGCAACAACAATAATAGCAACGTCTGTAATTTGCGCACCTCTTGCACGCATGGCAGTGAATGCTTCATGGCCTGGTGTATCAAGGAATGTTATTTGCCTACCGCCTTCAAGTTCCACACTGTAAGCTCCAATATGCTGTGTAATACCACCTGCCTCACCCGCAATTACATTGGTGTTTCTGATATAGTCCAATAATTTGGTTTTACCATGGTCAACATGACCCATAACTGTAACAATAGGAGGACGCGGAACGAGGTCTTTTTCATCGTCCTCTTCTTCCTCAATTGACTCCTGCAATTCAACAGTAACAAATTCAACTTTATAATTGAATTCTTCGGCAACCAGCACCAGTGTCTCGGCATCAAGGCGCTGGTTTATCGAAACCATCACACCAAGAGTCATACAGGTGGCAATAACTTCATTTACCGGTACATTCATCAGGTTGGCCAGTTCGTTAACGGTTACAAATTCTGTAACCCGGAGTATGTTCTTTTCTTTCTCCTTTTGTTCTTCCTCCTGCTGCATGCGTTGACTGATTATGTCGCGTTTTTCCCGGCGATATTTTGCTCCTTTTGATTTTCCCTTGCCATATAACCTTGCAAAGGTGTCTTTAATCTGACGGTCAACTTCTTCAAGGCTGATTTCTGAATGATATCCCTTTTTCTTTTTCTTCTTTTTGCCAAATTTTTCTTCTTCAAATATTTCTTTCTGAAGGCTTGTATCAAAATCAACCCTTCGGCTGTCTTTTTTAATCCGTTGTCTCTTTTTCCTTCTGCCTCTTTCCAGCTCTTCTTCATCAATAAGTATGCGTTGGTCAGGTGGCAACAGACTAATTTTTCCTATCACTGTCGGCCCGGCAAGTCTTTCTGTTTCAAATCCAGCTTCTTCTTCGGCTTCCTGAACCAGTTCTTTGCGTTCATCATAATCAGTAACTTCCTTTGTTTTAAGCTCAGCCTGCTCTTTCTGACGGGCAGCAATTTTGGCTTTACGTTCTTCTTCTTTCTGTTGTTTGGTTTTTTTAGGCGGTCGTGTCCGCTGATTCATTGAATCAAGATCAATCTTTCCAACAACTTTTACCTCCAGTTCTTTTATTTCGGGCTTGATAAAATTATCTTCTTCTTCAGGTACCTCTGTTACCTCCTTTTCAACCTCTTCCACTTTAGTTATTTCATCTTGCACGGGCACGGTTTCAGTACCGGATAGTTCTATTACCGGTTCCGATTCTCTGGCCTTTTTACCGGAAGTTTCAACCTTGACCGGTTCAACAGGAACTTTTTCGGCCGGTGGCTTTTTAGGAGTTGTTAGTTTATCAACATCCATCTTACCAAGGATGTTAAGTTTAATAGGGGCAGCCTTGGTATGAGGTTTTTCAACCTGTTTCTCAAAGGGCACTTCAGCTGTACGGGTATCCTTAATTAATATTTCTTCTTCAAATTCCTGATTTTCTGAATCTCCCGGTTCACGGATGTCATTCAGGGAAATCGATTCGTGTTTTTCACGCAGATGCTTTAAATTAAGCTTTTCAGATTCCTTTTTGACATTAAGGTCGGTACTGTATTCTTTCAGCAAAAGATCATGCTGTTCGGGCGTAATTTTTGTATTGGGATTCGAATCAATATTAATTCCTTTTTTATGCAGGAATTCCACAATGGTGGAAATTCCAACATTCAGTTCCCTGGCTATTTTACTTAAACGTGTTACTTTAGTATCTGACATGCCCGAATTTAATAATAAATGGCAAATTTAGAAAATCTCTGAAAATATATGAATTTATTAGCTATTCAAATTCAGCTTTTAATATTTTTATTACTTCTTTTACGGTTTCTTCCTCCAGATCAGTACGTTTTACGAGTTCATCCACTGAAAGGTTTAGTACACTTTTTGCCGTATCGCAACCAATTGCTTTCAGTTCGTCTATAATCCATCCGTCAATTTCATCAGCAAATTCGTCGAGGTTTACATCTTCTTCGTCTTCATAATCCGTTTCACGGAATACGTCAATCTCATATCCTGTAAGCTGGCTTGCGAGGCGTATGTTTAATCCACCCT
This sequence comes from Bacteroidota bacterium, assembly GCA_029268165.1. Taxonomy (GTDB): domain Bacteria; phylum Bacteroidota; class Bacteroidia; order Bacteroidales; family UBA10428; genus UBA5072. The sequence continues at coordinate 1,082 of JAJUGM010000323.1, read as the reverse complement.
TGCCGATAGCAAGTGATACTTCATTTGGCTTGAGATATACTTCCGCTTTTTTATTTGCTTCGTCAATGCGGATACTCGAAATTTTGGCAGGGCTGAGAGCTCTGGTAATGTATAGCTGTATATTATTGGTGTAATTAATCACATCAATATTTTCATTTTTCAGCTCTCTTACTATTCCATGAATCCTTGAGCCTTTCATCCCCACGCAGGCTCCTACCGGGTCAATGCGGTCGTCATACGATTCAACAGCCACTTTGGCACGTTCGCCGGGAACCCTTACAATCTTCTTGATAGTAATAAGGCCATCAAAAATTTCAGGCACTTCAAGTTCAAAAAGCCTTTCGAGAAATACGGGAGATGTCCTTGAAATAATAATCAGTGGCGTATTGTTTTTCATTTCAACCTTTATAACCACAGCTCTGAGCGTATCGCCTTTTCTGAAATAATCGGTAGGTATCTGTTCGGCTTTCGGCAGGATGAGTTCATTTCCGTCTTCATCAAGCACCAGTATCTCACGCTTCCAAACCTGATAAACCTCGCCTGTAACAATTTCGCCAATGCGGTCAACATATTTCTGGTAAACATTGTTTTTTTCAAGATCGAGAATACGTGAAGTAAGGTTCTGTCTTAATGCCAGAATAGCTCTTCGGCCAAAGCTGGCAAGTTTTACTTCGTCAGTAACTTCTTCTCCTACTTCATAGTCGGCATCAATCTTTTTTGCTTCCGACAGGGTAATCTGTGTATTGGGATCAGTAATTTCGCTATCTTCAACAACAACACGGTTTCGCCAGATTTCAAAATCGCCCTTGTCAATATTGATAATAATGTCAAAATTGTCAGCCGATCCGAATATTTTAACAAGCATGCTTCTGAACACATCTTCAAGTACGCTCATCATGGTGGCGCGGTCAATGTTTTTCAGTTCTTTAAATTCTGAAAAGGTTTCGATTAAATTCAACGTTTCCATTATTTCACGTAATATTAATCAGATTATTATTTTGGCTGTTTTAATTTCACTGTAAAATATATTAATTACTTGCTTCAGGGTTTCTTTTTTACCCTTTTGTTTCATGAAAGTATTC
>JAJUGM010000322.1 GCA_029268165.1 Bacteroidota bacterium | reverse complement strand
CCTACAAGGCCTTCATATTCAAGGCCCTCAACAACAAATGAAAATGCATCATCAAGGCCTTCAACAAGTTCACCTTCTTACAACAGACCAAGCACCAGTTCTTCTCCGGGCTATAGCAGGCCCAGTACGCCGTCAAGCTCCAGCTACTCAAGACCAAGCAGTAGCAGCTCTTCATCATCATACAGCAGGCCAAGCAGCAGCTCATCATACAGCTCCGGAAGCCGTTCAAGTTCATCTTCATCGGGTGGTAGTTCTTCACGATCAAGTTCCGGAGGGCGTAGGTAATTAAATCCGGTGTAATAAAACAGTATTGTTTCTTTTATCTGTTTAATAATTAACAAGTTAATATCCGAATAAATAAAGCGGATTGTTTATCTAATTTTAAAAAACTGAAGTCATGAAAAAAATAACCACATTGTTAATAGCTATTGCAATCATAATTCCGGTAAAGGCGCAATATACCGGACAGGCATTGCGGTTTTCACAGACATATCCGGCCATGACCGCCCGAAGCATGAGTATGGGCGGTGCATTTACAACACTTGGAGGAGACCTTTCATCGGCATACCTTAATCCGGCAGGATTAGGTGTTTACCGAAAGTCGGAACTGACTTTTTCTCCCGGATTTGTTAATGCAACTTCATTATCAGAATATTATGGCCAAACTATGGATGACTCGAAATTTCGCATGATATTTGGTAATATTGGTTATGTGTCGGCATTTAATTCCAAGAAAGAAACAGGCCTGGTTGGGGTTTCATTTGCCATAAGCTATAACAGGCTTAATGATTTTAACAACAATATTATCATCAAGGGAAGAAACCCGGATAATTCGCTGGCCGATTTATTTATGGACAATGCAAACGGCATACATCCTGATAATCTGAAACCATTCAGTGAAAGGCTGGCATTTGATGCATGGATAATAGACACTATTCCGGGTTCGGCCTATTATTATGAAACGCCTGTACTATTGCCTGTTGAACAACGTAAAACCATTGATTCAAAAGGCCGATCGGGCGAATTGTCGTTTGCACTGGGTATGAATTTCAGTAATGTATTTTATTTTGGCATAAGTATGGGCATGCAACCATTACATTATGAAGAAACGCTGATACATGGCGAGGTGGATTTTGAAAATCTCAATAATTTTAATAATTTCAGATATACAGAAACACTTGATTTAACAGGGTCGGGCATAAACTTCAAAATAGGTTTTATTGCAAGGCCTGTAAATTTCCTGCGTATTGGTGGTGCTTTTCACATACCCACCTTTTATTATATAAAAGAAACGTATGATGCCAACATGAAATCATTTTTTGACAATGGGGATAGTTACACTGTGCTACCAACTGATATAAACGGAGATATCCTCGAAATAGGTGCATTTAAATATTACCTTGTAACACCGCTTAAGGCGATGGGCGGTGCATCAGTTCAGATTGGTAAAATTGCTCTTCTGGCCGCCGATGTGGAGTATGTTAATTATGGCTCAATGCGATACCGTAATTATGATGCTGAGTATGACCTGACAGATTATTATTATGACCTGACAACTCATAATGATGAAATCAGAGATACCTACCGGCCGGTGCTTAATATAAAGGGTGGCGGGGAACTGCGTTTCGGACAAACCTCGGTAAGGGCCGGCGCAGGTTATTATCCGAGCCCTTATAAAAAGGGAGAGCTGAATGAAAAAGCTAAAGCATTTGAATTCACATCAGGAGTGGGTTACCGCGATAAAAACTTCTTCATTGACCTGGGTTTTTCAGCACTTTTACATAATGAAAAATATAACTTATATTATAATAACATTGCTGACCTGCGGCTCAACCGCTACAGTATGATTACTACGGTAGGCTTCAGGTTTTAACCCTGTGTACTGTTAATGGTTAAGCGGCTCCGGCCGCTTTTTTTGTTATCTCATTCTGAAGGTATTTCCGCTGGTGAGTAAATCATCCATATTTTTAATGGCCGATTTATGCCGTGCGAGTTCAATCTGGTTATACAATGTTTCCTCATAAACCGTGCTTTGTATGGCACGTATTACGCCCATAGCAACCGGGTATTCAGGCAATGTCATACGGGCCAGCATATAATGCCTGGTATCATCGGGATTATAGGCGTCGTGCACAAGAATATCTTCTTTACGCATACCATTTTCTCCTATTCTGACTACCTCAAATCGGGTACCTTTCTGAATAATTCCTTTATCTTTGTTTTTACCAAAAATCATGGGCTGTCCATGCTTTAAATGCAACTGGTTTTCGTCGCGCATACTTTTATCTGCAATCTCAAGATGGATATCATCATTAAAAATAACACAGTTCTGAAGTATTTCAATTAGTGAAGCGCCTTTATGTCGGGCTGCCTGAACAAAGACATCAGTCATCATTTCAAGGTCATTGTCCACGACACGTGCAAAAAAAGTTCCCTGAGCTCCCATGACAAGTTCACCAGGTAAAAACGGGTTTTCAAATGTACCATCAGGCGAAGACTTGGTAATAGTGCCTTTAGGAGTTGTAGGAGAATATTGGCCTTTCGTTAATCCGTAAATTTTATTGTTTAATAACAAAATATTGATATCCAGATTTCTTCGCAAAAGATGAATAAAATGGTTTCCACCAATGGCCATAGAATCGCCGTCGCCAGTTATGAGCCAAACGCTTAATTCCGGGTTAGCTATTTTGATTCCGGTAGCTATGGCCGCTCCCCTTCCATGAAGCCCATGAAAACCGTATGTATTGATATAATATGGGAACCTTGAAGAACAGCCAATACCGGATACAAAAACCACATTTTCCTTTTTAATACCGCAAAGCGGCAGGGCACGCTGAACGGCTGCCAATACCGCATGATTACCACAACCCGGGCACCATCTGGCAGGCTGGTCCATTTTAAAATCCTGGACTGTGATTGTGTATTGATTATTTTCTGTTGTCATGATTTCATTTCTTTAAAAATTTCTTTAAACTTGGCTTTCAGTTCGGAAATAAGAAAAGGAAGTCCCTGTACTTTGTTAAACTGCAGATAATTAAACTGTGGAAGCTTGCTGCGGAGATAGCCTGCAAACTGCCCCAGATTCAGTTCGCATACCAAAATATGCTTAAATCCGTTGAAAACTTCTGCTGTATTAGGTGGTAAAGGGTTAATATAGTTAAAATGCGTTAAACTAATGTTAAATCCTTCATTCTGCATTTCCTTTACCGAGGTATATAATGCTCCGTAAGTTCCTCCCCAGCCAACAACCAGTAAATCACCTTTTTCATTTCCGATAATTTTTTGCAACGGAATGTATTCAGCAATTTTTTTTACTTTTTCATCCCGGATATTGGTCATTATTTCATGATTCAGCGGATCATAAGATATTTCTCCTGTTACATCTGCTTTTTCAAGTCCTCCTATACGATGCCTCAGCCCGGCCTGTCCAGGCAAAGCCCAGAAGCGTGCAAGTGTTTTGGGGTCGCGATGATAAGGCTGATAAGCAGGATCGTTATCTTTAACCAGTGGCGGATTGATAGGGGGGAGGTCATCCATCCGGGGCACTTTCCAGAGTTCTGATCCGTTGGCCAGATAACCATCAGAGAGCAGAATGACAGGTGTCATATGTTCAAGTGCTATACGTGAGGCTTCATAAGCAAAGTCAAAGCAATCGGCAGGTGTAGAAGCTGCAATCACAACACAGGGGCTCTCCCCATGTCTCCCGTACAGTGCCTGATTTAAATCTGACTGTTCTGTTTTGGTTGGCAAACCGGTTGAAGGGCCTCCGCGTTGCACATCAACAATGACAAGTGGTAATTCGGTTATTACGGCCAGTCCTATACCTTCGCTTTTAAGCGAAAACCCCGGTCCTGATGTTGATGTTACACCCAGGCACCCAGCAAACGAAGCACCAATGGCCGAGCATACGCCAGCTATTTCATCTTCAGCCTGAAAGGCTATGACACCCAGATTTTTCATCTTAGCAAGTTCCTGTAATATCTCCGATGCAGGGGTAATAGGATAACTGCCAAGATACAGCTTACGCCCTGCTTTTTCTGCGGCTGCCATTAAGCCCCATGCCAATGCAATATTACCATTTATGTTTCTGTATAATCCCGGTCCTTTCTCAGCAGGCTTAACTTCAAATATGGTAGCTATGGCTTCAAGCGTTTCGGCATAATTATAACCTGCCCTTAAAACTTCAATGTTGGCATCAATAAGCTGTGGTTTGCTTCTGAACCTTTCGCGGAGATATCCCTCCCCTATTTTTATGTCACGGTTGAAAAGCCAGAATAATAGTCCGGCCACAAACTGATTTTTGGTTTTATCGGCAGTCCTTGCGTCAAGACCGAATTTCTTAACAACAT
>JAJUGM010000321.1 GCA_029268165.1 Bacteroidota bacterium | reverse complement strand
GCCCATAACCTGGAGCATGAAATTAAAATACGCAACAAAACAGAACTGGCTTTGCGCGAAAGCGAAGAAAAATTCAGAAATCTGTTTGAAAATCATGCGGCTGTGAAAATGATTATTGACCCTGAAAACGGAAATATTGTCGAAGCCAATCAGGCTGCAGCCAATTTTTATGGATGGCCTGTTGAGGAATTGCAAAAAATGAATATTTCTCAAATAAATATACTCCCCCCTGAAGTCGTTAAAAAAGAAATGGAAAAAGCACTGACCCTGAAAAAAACCAATTTCGTATTTAAACACCAAAAATCTGACAACAGCCTTGTAGACGTGGAAGTATTCAGCAGCAAAATTGATATTGGAGGCAAACAGTATCTTCATTCTATAGTGCACGATATAACTGACAAGAAAAAAGCCGAAGAAAAAATCAGATTACTTAATCAGGCTGTTGAATCAAGTTCTGTTTCCGTTATTATTACTGACGCTAAAGGCAGCATACTTTATACAAATCCTTACTTTACAGAACTCACAGGCTATCTGCCCGGTGAAGTATTAGGCAAAAACCCGCGGCTTTTAAAATCGGGCCTGCAAGACAAAGCATTCTATCATGAACTCTGGAAAACCATACTATCGGGTAATACATGGGTCGGGGAACTCCAAAACAAAAAGAAAAACGGAGAAATATTCTGGGAGAGAGTTGTTATTTCACCTATTACCGCCACCGACGGAACAGTGACTCATTTTGTAGCTATTCAGGAGGATATTTCAGAAAGAAAAAGAATGCTTGAAGAATTGGCCACTGCAAAAGAAAAAGCTGAAGAAAGCAGCAGACTTAAATCGGCTTTCCTGGCTAATATGAGCCATGAAATAAGAACGCCCATGAATAGCATCATAGGTTTTATGGAACTCTTGAAAAGGCCAGGATTATCAACAGAAAAAAGAGACGAATTTATTGATATTATTAATAAAAGCGGTGAAAGATTGCTAACTACAATTAACGATATAATAGAAATTTCAAAAATTGAGGCAGGGGCAACTGAAATAAATATCACTGAAGTTAGTATAACGGAAATTCTTAAAGATCAATACAATTTGTTTTTGCCTCAGTTTGAAAAAAAAGGTATAAAGTTTAAGATAAATGTTCAACTTAAAAAAGAAAAAACTGTTTTATTAACAGATAAAATTAAGCTGGAATCTGTTTTGTCAAATCTGGTTAGTAATGCACTTAAATTTACCCTTAAAGGTTTTGTCGAGTTAGGATGTTATGTCAATGCAGATAATAATGTCATTTTCTATGTAAAAGACACCGGTATTGGCATTCCTGAAGAAAAGATTGATGCTATTTTTGAAATTTTTGTTCAGGCTGATCTGAATATCACAAGGCCTTACGAAGGTTCAGGCCTGGGTTTGTCCATATCCAAAGCTTACGTTGAAATGATGGGTGGCAAAATATGGGTTGAGTCAAAGATAGATAAAGGCAGTACCTTTTTCTTTTCTTTACCTTATAGAAAAAACGACGCTGATACTGCACAGGAAACCAAATCAGAAAATAACATTCATCTGAGGTTTAATAAAAAAATAAAAATATTGATAGCTGAGGATGATCAAATAAGCCTGAGTTTTCTGGAAGAAGCATTATCAGAACCTAATATAACGCTAATAACTGCCAGAAACGGAGAAGAAGCTGTGAAAGCTGCACAGGAATACTCCGATATATCCCTGATTCTTATGGATATAAAAATGCCTGTTTTAGATGGTTTGAGCGCTACACGAATGATACGGAAATTTAACCGGTATGTTCCCATTATTGCAGAAACAGCCTATGCATTGACTGATGATGCCAAAAAGGCTCTTGCAGCCGGCTGCAACGATTATATTTCAAAGCCAATAAATCAGAATGAATTATTGAAAATGGTAAAAAAGTACTCCTGAAAAAAAAATCGCCCGGAATTTCGGTTTCGTTGATATTACATGTGAATAAAAATCCCTATTGTTCTTCTGAAATACCATTTTCAGTTTCATAGCCTTCATGAGTTTTTTCGTATGAAAAAAACTATAAGATAAGCAGTATTACTATATATTTTTTCATAAGCACATATTTTCTTTATTAAGATACAGAAGAATTGATAATAAATGAAATTCAAAACACTAATATAATAATTCCATTTAAAGCTAACTCACAATAAATCAGACAAATAGAGTTTTATGGTTACCTTAAAAAGGTTGAATTGTATTTGAAATAACAGCAGTGTAATATGTAAATATAACACCAACCAACAAAAACTAATACTATGAAAAAACTATTTTTATCTATTGCTTTTTGCCTAATGGCAGCAATTTTGTTTGCCCAGCCTGGTTACTTTAATTATCAGGCTGTTGTGCGTAATGCTGATGGTGAAATAATTGTCAATCAGCATGTAAGTTTTAAAATTGAGATTCTGAAGGGTTCTCCCGACGGAACAGTTGTTTATCGTGAAACTCATGATACCACAACCAACGCGTTGGGCCTAGTAACCTTGAAAATTTTTGGTGGTGCAACCGAAGAAATGTGGCCTCCGATTGACTGGAGCCTTGACAATTATTTTATTAAGGTTTACCTTAAATCTGATGTTAGTGCCGATTTTGTTGAAATGGGCACTTCGCAGCTGCTTTCGGTGCCCTATGCCATACACGCCGGAACCGTTGCTACAGAAAAACAAACCCTGAAGATTGACGGAGAACAATTAAGTATAGCAAGCGGAAATACCATAAGCCTTCCGAATGAATATAAACAGATGACGATTAATGATGTGCTGAGGATAGGAAATAACGGAACTAATATTAATGAAATTACTGTACTCGAGGGAAAAACTGATGCTGTAAATAATTATGCGGATATTGACCTGCCGAAAGGTTTTGATGTTCTGAATACGCATGTCCTCTCGGTTGAAATAAAATATGTTTTTAAATGGACAACCTATCAGTATGGATTAGGATATTCAGGAAGCGACGGAATAATTGGTTATTATCTTTATCAGAACGAATCACCGTTGATGGATCCTTATTACAGAATCAGGATATACTATCCCAGTGAACTGAAAGAAATGGATTTCAGGGTTGTATTAATGAAAGCAAATACAGTGAAATAAGCAAAATGTTTTATGTAAAAAATTCTTATCTAATTATCAAAAATTCAACATCATGAAAAAACAAATTGTTATTTTACTAATCATACTGGCATTTCCTTTAGTGATTGCCGCGCAAACGGTTATGCCACAAATAATTGCCTCATCAGGCAGTTCTTATGAAACCCCCTCAGCCCAGCTAGACTGGACACTCGGTGAGCTAATTACAGAAACGTATACAGCAGGTTCAATAATTCTTACCCAGGGTTTTCATCAGCCTGAAATCTCTGTTGAAACAGGTTATTCTGATCCTGATATCCAGCTTTCTGTAAATGTATTCCCTGTGCCGTCCTCAAGCTATATTACGGTAGAATTTAATGAAATATGGCAGGGTATGACTATTGAACTATTCAATTTACAGGGAATCAGAATATCATCCACGCCTGTTATCAATCAAAGGGTAGAAATCAACCTGCTTGATCTGCCTTCTGCAGGATATATTCTTAAAGTGATTACGAATGAAAATAAAATGATTAAGTCATATACTATAATTAAAAACTAATAAAATCATCAGGCCATGAAAAAAGTAATCCTTACCATTCTTGCCAGTGTATGGGTAATAATATCATTTGCGCAACCCGGTTTCTTTAACTACCAGGCAGTAGTCCGCAATGCGCAAGGTGAAATTCTTGCCAACCAGGATGTTAGTTTTAAAATTGAAATTTTAAAGGGATCATCGGATGGTTCGCCTGTTTACACGGAAACCCACGAGGCAACAACCAATGAAATAGGCCTTGTTACCCTGAAAATATTTGGCGGGACACAATCAGGTATGATGACAGTTTTTGATATTGACTGGGCAGCTGATAATTATTTTATTAAAATATACCTTGATGCTGATGGCGGGACCGATTTTGTTGAAATGGGCACTTCGCAGCTGCTCACGGTTCCATATGCAATGCATGCCTTCACTGTTAATAAAAACACGCTTCCTGATACTTATGAAAAACTCGTTGTGACCGATTCATTGAGAATAGGAGCTAATGGAATAAAAATTGGTGAAATATTTGAAATAAAAGGCAAGACAGATGCCACAGAAAATAATGTAACTGTCGCTCTTCCAACCTCAAGTGTAAAGGTATTAAATATTGAAATTACTAGTTCTACCATGGTTGGTTTTAGCAGTTATGGCCTTGGTTATACCGGCACCGGAGGTACTATTGGTTATCATTTAACCTCTATAATTTTCGGAACTCCCACTCTTACCAT
>JAJUGM010000320.1 GCA_029268165.1 Bacteroidota bacterium | reverse complement strand
GGCATCAGTAAATCCTTCTCGGGGGGCAAACTGAATTACATATAATTCATCCTGATTATTGACAATGATATCTTTAATTTTATAGGAATAAGCACTAAAATGCTCTTCAGTGAGAAAATCAGGATGATTTTTAACCACGTCAAGCAACAAGGTTGTGTTTAAACCTGCTTTCAGCTTAATAATTACTGAATCCTTACCACTCATGTCTTTGGTTTTTCTTCCCTTAATCAGCTTTATCTGGTCGGGTGCTCCTGCCTGATCATATCCGGTTTTGTAGGTTTGCAAAATAGCCTCTGAAACAGCCAGAATATTGTTGTTTTTTCTGATGATTTCACGATAGAATGAATTCAGTATCAAATGTTTATCTGAGTAGTTTTTAGGAATATTATCAAGTGCCGAGCGGAGCAATGCTACAGGATTTGTTTGCCTTATAATAACTTCCTGTATCGGAATAAGATCGGTAGTAAGATAAATATTTCTAGTTTCAGACAGGAAATCAGTTACCGGTAAGATAATGCGCTTATAGCCCATACAGGAGATACCTATGCTGTCATAGATGTATTGTGAATTAATTTTCAGGCTGAAATAACCTTCAAGATTAGCGACAGTTCCGGTCCCTCTGCTGACAAGCCAAATATTGGCAAATGGTACGGGTTTTCGGTTATGCATATCAAGAATGCGCCCGTTTAATTCGATAATATAAACCGAATCCGTGTGGTTAAATCCTGCTGTATTATCTGAAATTAAATGCTTTACGGGACGGTAAATAATGATTTGTTTGCCGATTATGCGGTACTCAAGTGTTGGATCTGCAAGAATACGATCAAGTACAATGCCTAAAGGTTCCTGAAACGAAGAAACACGGATTTTTTTTGATATATCAATAATATCGGGATTATAGGAGAAATTAAATGAAGTCTGCTTATTGATAATCTGAAAAGCCTGTTGAATAGTTAGTATGGTGTCATTTATGGTAACTTGCTGACCAAAGGCAATATCCTGCCCTTTCAGATAGGCAGAAAAAAAAAGTATTAAAATAGAAAAAGCCTCAGATAATCTGGAAATGCCACCTCTTGCTTTTCCTGAAGTATAACAGGTTTTTTTGACGTTTTTTCCTGTTTTACAATTTATTTTTATTAATACTGACAAAATATTTATAATATTTCAGCAACCTATGCCTGACAGAAATATGCTGTTCCCTTTCTTTTCCCATTTCCAGTTATGTATAGTACAAACTGTTTCCATAATATTTTCCAGAGATTCATTTTCAAAATGGCCTTCTATACGGCAATTTAACATATCAGGATTTTCAAATACAACTTTTACGTTAAAAATATCCTGAATTCCCCTGGCAACTGTGTTCATATCGGCACCACTGAAATGAAGTTTTTTGGTTTTCCATGCCAGATAATTCACATCAGTGTTTTTGTGTTTAGTTATTTTTTCACCGGAAACATAGCCAATATAACCGGGTTCAATAACCAATGCTTTTTTTTCAGGATTAAGTATTTCTACTTTGCCTGATTCGACAAATACTTCAACTTTTGCGGAAGTTTTAAAAGCCTGAACATTGAAGGATGTGCCTATTACTCTGACATCTGCCTTGCCGGCATGAACTATAAAAGGTTTTGCATCATTATGTACGACTTCAAAATATGCTTCACCGCTAAGCCTTACTTCTCTTCTTACTGCAGTATTAAAATTCTTGTTAAAAGAAATTCTGGTACCCTTATTCATAAATATCAACGAGCCGTCAGGTAGCGTTACCCTGTTCTGATTGTTTTTACCTGAGGTAACAACAGTTATTCCCTGCCGCTGGTGCAGGGCCGGAAACAGGAAATATAATCCGGTACCCAGTGCAATGAACAATGTAATTACTGCAGCTATTTTCATCCATGAACGGCTTAAAAGGAATATTTGTTTTGGTTTCTGTTTTATATTCAATTGAGTGTGAAGTATCCGGTTATAAAGCTTATCCCAACCCTTATCGATGTCAAACTGATTCATTTCTTGTATATTATTAATCTGGTTCCAGTAATTACTGATCTCATTGTATAGGCTTGCATTTGATGCTGACTTTTGCAGCCAGCTTTGCATTTCCAATTGTTCATCCGCACTGGTTTCCCCTGCCAGATGTTTGGCCATGAAATCCCAGCGAATATTATCTTTATTTTTCATATCAAATCAATTTATGCAATTTCAACATACGCTTTCAGATTTTTTCTTAAAAGCTTCAGTGCTTTTCCCATATTTGCCTCAACCGTTTTTACAGATATGGAAAGCTTCTGAGCAATGTCGTTATAACGCAATCCTTCAAACCGGTTCATTCTGAATATTCTGCTGCATTTTTCAGGCAAAGAGCTGAGCGTTTTATCGATAATTTGCTGAATTTCCTTCAGGTTATTTACATCAGTCAGTTGTTCAGCATATGTGCCTGTATTTTCCCTGACATATTTCTCATATTTCATTTCAATCCTGCGATGGTCAAGATATTTTATACATCTGTTATGTGTTGCAGCATACATATATGATTTCAATGAAGTGTTAATGGAAATTTCTTCGTGTTTTTCCCATAGGGTATAAAACAGATCCTGAACGATTTCTTCAGCTATTTCATGAGAGGAAACATACTTTAATGCAAAGTAACATAAGGGTTGATAAAGACTCCTGAAAAATGCTTCAAACGCCTTAAGGTCACCTGATTTTATCAGTTCAGTTATTGTTGCATCTGTCTGGCTCATAAAAGAATCTGAAAAACTTCCCTTTTTATTCCTGTTATGCAATAATAGTCAATTTATGCTTATGGAAAAAATCATCCCCCTATGATATAATTATTGCAAATATTCTATCCATTCACCCAAGGGGGATGATCATAATGAACTAGTTGTTCCTTTCAATTTCCCTGCGCTTGAGTTTCCGGTTGAGTTTAGAAATTGCTGATTCTATTGACTCGTCGGGTTTGATGTAATTATATTCACCCCAGAAATTATCATCAGTAAAGTAACTTACCTGGTCAGCAAATACATCAGATAATTTGGCTGCTTCCTTATATTTAATTTTGCTCACTTCATCACTTTCTCTGTCGGTTACAGCCATTTCAAGTGTTGTGAGGTAGGTTGATTTGAATAGTTTTTTGTCCCATTTGCATTCAAAAGCCAGCTCAGTCCTCACATGATTAAGATACCATTTATCATCAACCACACGATAGTTAATCATATAATGCGCTCCGAGGATTTTTACTTTCAGATCGACAGGTTTTTTTCTTACAAGTTCATTACCTGCAAGGTCAATGCCTTTTTCGCTGAGTTCGAAATCAAGGCGTGAAATAGCAAGATTTTTGGTATCAAGGTAAAGCTTGCCTTTATAGAGCGGATATTTTACATTGTCTTTCTGATCAAACTCTATTACATAATTATCACGGCCGTCAATAGTTATAAACCCTGCAAATTTGAAATCGTAATAGTCAATAAAATCAGGCGAAAGAAGTCCGCCGGGATTTTTAACAATATCAAGCAGAAAGCTTGTCCGTGGGCCGCCCTGAAGTTTTACTACAAGGGTATCCATGCGTTTGACGTCCTGACTTTTCCGGCCTTTGAATATTTTCACACGGTCCATATCAAAGTCGTTATTATAAGGTGCTTTGTAAACATCGAGGACTGCTTCGGCTACCGCCACATAATTACGGTTTTGCTTAATGGTTTCGCGATAGAATGCGATAAGCAGTTCAGGCGATACCTTGTAATTTTCATTAATTCTTCGCATGGCCATCCTGATAAGTTCAACAGGATCGCTGGTGCGGATTACCACCTCTTTAATCTGCAAGGTTGAAGGTTCAAGTTTAATTACATTATTTTCAGGCATAAGATCTGATAGCCTGATTTCAGCATTATTGTATCCGATAAATGAAATACCCAGGGTTTTTCCCGTTTCGGTTACCGGTATTTTTAAAACAAACTCACCTTCTGAATTAGTAACCGTGCCAATATTTCCCTGAACAAGATAAACATTAGCAAATACAACAGGTTTTTTGGTTTGTGCATCAATTACTTTGCCCGAATACACCTTATAAGTAGTGTCCTGTTTAACCTTTTCCCGTGCCATTACGGCTGCATGCACCGGTAATACTGATGAGATTATCATAACTATCAGTGTAATACTCATTAGATTCATTTTTAATAATGTTTTCATGGCCTTTTGTTTTATAATTCTCAATAATTTTGAATTGCTTTCGATATTATGACCTTTAAAATGTTTTATACCCCATTTTATTAAATGAATAACCAGAAAAACTCCATATTGTTGCCTCAGGGATGTGTCGAACAATGCCCGGGATGCCCTCATCGACTGATGTCGATGAATGAGATTCTGGATATTAAAGAAAAAT
>JAJUGM010000319.1 GCA_029268165.1 Bacteroidota bacterium | reverse complement strand
GGCAGTTTTCCCTAAAAACTACGGCTCGCCGGGCTTGCGCAATACAACAGATAGCAAAGTTTACGGTTAATAATAACCATGCTCTTTTGGCCGCCTTTACCTTTCGATATGCTCAGACTGTATTGCTTGCATTCGTGGTTTTGAATTGTCTGCTGGTTACGATACGCCTTTTTCAATTAAAAAATTATTTCCGTATGGCCCTGGCTGCGCCTTGTTTTTAGCCCAGATTAGTCATTAGGAGCATGCGAACTAATGAATTAACTGGACTTAACCCCGATCATAGATTAATAGATGTTTATGCAATAATGCATTTTTAATCAAATCACAGGTATTTGAATTGAAACTATCACTGCATCGGTGTTTTACGGGAAAACTGCTCAGGCCGATTTCTTATGCCGAACATCTGCTACTGATTTAACTCCCTTCATAACATAGGACAATTAAACTATAGGTTTTAACAGTATATTAAACACACATATCAGGAATAAACAAATACATCCAGGCGAATAAAAATTTGATCTATTTTTAGAGGAATTATTCATTGGGAGCTCTTGGAAAGAGCGTACCAATGGATTTCCCGATATAGAAAAATCACTTTTCTAATGCAATAATTGGGATAAATATAATTTAAACAGACTCTTAATAATCAGAAATATTTTTTCATTAGCTTTGCAGAAAATTTTTGTATGAACTACGATTATAATTCATGCCGTCCAAAACTAAAGTTACCGGAATATGGCAGAAACATCCAGAAAATGGTTGATTACATACTTACCGTTGAAGACCGTGAGGAACGCAATCGTCTGGCACAGGCAATTATAGTAATAATGGGGAATATGAATCCTCATTTGCGAGATATTAATGATTTCAAGCATAAGCTATGGGATCATCTGGCCATTATGTCTGATTTTAAGCTCGATATAGATTACCCTTATGAAATTCCAAAGCCCGAAGCTTTTGTTGAAAAGCCCCGGCGTGTGCCTTACAACACAAACCAAATACACTACAGGCATTACGGAAAAATTATTGAACTGATGATTGAGGAGGCAATTAAGTTTCCCGAAGGCGAGGAGAAAGATATGCTTGTAAAACTTATTGCCAACCAGATGAAGAAATCATACCTTACATGGAACCGCGATTCGGTTACTGATGCCATTATTGCTGCCGACCTTGAGCTTCTTTCAGGCGGGAAGATAAAACTTAAAGAAGGCGTTAAGCTAAGCGAGCAGAAAGACTTTCAGAAACAGAAGAAAAAATTCAACCCTCCGCGGGGTGATAAAAAACAGCGATTGTAACAAATCATTTTATGGCATCATTTAAAGTGAATGGCGGAAAGCGGCTCAGGGGCGAAATAATTCCGCAAGGTGCCAAAAACGAAGCCCTGCAGGTTATTTCAGCAACCCTGCTCACGGCAGAGAAAGTTACCATACGCAACATACCCGATATCCTTGATGTTAAAAACCTGATTGACCTGTTAGCCGACATGGGGGTTAAAGTTACGCGGCTTTCACGTACTGATTATGCTTTTGAGGCCCGTGATGTTAATATTGAATATTTACTTACCCCCGAATACAGGAAAAAAAGCGCAAGTCTCAGGGGATCTGTTATGATTATTGGCCCTTTGCTTACCCGCTTTGGCAAAGGATACATACCACGGCCCGGAGGCGATAAAATAGGCCGGCGAAGGATTGACACACATATTAACGGGCTTATTAACCTGGGAGCAGAATTTTCATACGAAACCAGGGAAGAATTCTATATGCTTAAAGCCAACCGGCTGAAAGGGTGTTATATGCTGCTTGATGAAGCGTCAGTTACCGGCACAGCCAACATAATTATGGCTGCTGCGCTGGCAGAAGGAAAAACCACCATTTATCATGCCGCCTGTGAGCCTTATGTTCAGCAACTCTGCAGGATGCTTGTGAAAATGGGAGCCAGAATAAGCGGTATAGGCTCAAACCTTCTTACCATTGAGGGTGTCAGTAACCTCAAAGGCTGCGATCACACCCTTCTGCCCGACATGATTGAAGTAGGCTCTTTTATTGGCATGGCTGCCATGACACATTCCGAAATCACCATTCGCAATGTGGGCTATGAACATCTTGGAATAATACCTGCCACTTTTGGCAGGCTCGGCATTCAGTTTGAACGAAGAGACGACGACCTGTTTATCCCTGCACAGGAACACTACGAGGTAGAAACCTTCATTGATGGTTCTATAATGAAAATTGACGATGCTCCATGGCCGGGGTTCACCCCCGACCTGCTTAGCGTGGTTCTTGTTGTGGCCACACAAGCCAAAGGCAGCGTGCTCATACATCAGAAAATGTTTGAGAGCCGCCTTTTCTTCGTTGACAAACTTATTGATATGGGCGCACAGATTATATTGTGCGATCCGCACAGGGCTACTGTGATTGGACTTGACAACCAGATAAAGCTAAGGCCTACCGTTATGACATCGCCTGACATCAGGGCTGGCGTGGCTTTACTTATAGCAGCTTTATCAGCCGATGGCACCAGCATCATTCATAACATTGACCAGATTGACCGCGGCTACGAACGGATTGACGAACGTCTTAACGCACTTGGAGCCGATATTCAAAGAATTTTATAAACCCGGTTAAGTCATTAGTTCATTTCTCTCCTAATGACTGATCCGGGTTAAATCGTTGATTATTATTCTTAAATCAATATCATCCTGAATTTCAGATACAACAAATTAAACCAAGTTACATTTCAGGCCCGCTCCAAAGGTACCGGCATTTTCCTTAATTTGTGTTGATTTAAAGTTATCTGTTACCGGTGAAATACCATCTGAGTCATAAATTACTCTTCCTTCACCATTTTCTATCCAATATCCGCCTTCATTGCCGTAATTATCAATCATGTAGTTTAAGAAGTAAAAGTCTTTAATACCTTCACTTGTCAATGTGCCTGATATAATCTGTAACAATTTAGCCGGATACCTCATATACATTGAGTTGACCCCAACAAAAACGGAAAATCTGTTTCCACTGCCGGAAAGAAATCCTCCCACGCCTGTTCAAGTTTCTCCGCCATTAGAATAGTCAAGCTTAATGGTCAGACTGTCATTATCCTGATCATAAAACTTTACATAATAGTCGGCAAATAACTTGCCTTCATAATCACAAGAGATGTTGCTTGACTTCAGAATGAATGGCGATGCAACATATGTATTTTCAATATCAGGAGGGGTTAAGCCTTTATTTACAGGCATACCCAGTTCGATAATATCCTGAAACGTACTGTCAGAAACAATTTCCTGAATTGCCTCACTTAATACTTTATCATCCTTAGTGCCCGTTTTTTTGTCATCCTTTTTACAGGAAGTAACTGCGATAAAACTCAAAGGAAGTAATAAAAACAAAAGATTCAATACAATTTTTTTCATAATTTTTGTTTTTTCTTCCCGGCCAACGGAAGGTTACTATTATTAAGGTGTCGGCCATTACTGATTTTTATATTAATGCTTTTTGCTTCATACATCATCATATCTAAAACCAATACCCACCTTTCTTTTTAAAAGAACTATTTAGTTGAAATAGGAAGTAATAATAAGTGGAAGGGTTTATTTATTACGGAAAACAGCAGTCAAAAGTTTGGGTATTGGTAAGTGAATTTGATGACGGTATAAATTATTGTGATAGAAATCCTTTTTTTATACTTTTGGGCGTTTTTTATAATTTTTATGTTACTTATTCTAACGTTTCTGGTTGTTATATTTCTGATTATTCTGGCTATGCCGGAAAAATTTAAGCCTCTCGTAACAGGTTTGTTTTTTATAGTTATCGTTGCATTTACATCATGGATTGCAATTTATGCATTATATACAGGTAATACTGTCGAATATAATACCAGTCAGACCCAATGGGTAGTTGACCAGTTATCTGCTATTTTCATTCTGCTCATTAATTTTATCGTCTTATCCCAGTTATTTTATTCAGCAGGTTACCTGAAAGGATATATTGACAAAAAATCAGCATTTAAAGCAGCTTTACACTATTCAAACATTATGTACGCTTACATCAGCATGCTGCTGGTTGTGAGTGTTCGCAGTTCCCTCGAATTTCTGATTTTCTGGGAAATTTTGTCTTTATCTACCTTCATTCTTGTTTTGTTTGACGGAGAAAATGAAAAAATAAGAAGAAGCGCTATTCACTACCTGTTTCAGATGCACCTGGGCACATTTCTCATTCTGGCCGGTTTTGTAATCACTTCCAATGTCAGTTCATCAGGCTTTGAAGCCGTTAAACTTTATTTCAATATTCATAAGGGATGGCCTGTTTTTACCTTATTCTTTATCGGATTCGGGCTTAAAGCCGGCTTTCTGGGGATGCACACCTGGCTCCCCGATGCCCACCCATCAGCCCCATCACATGTCTC
>JAJUGM010000318.1 GCA_029268165.1 Bacteroidota bacterium | reverse complement strand
TTCACCGCATTCTTACCGCCTACCTTCATGAACCTATTATTGCTTATATAATTAGAATAAGGCTTGATAATGCAGCACGGTTGCTGCGATATACGAATGAACCGATTAATGAAATCGCTTCCAAGGTGGGATATGATTCACCTTCCTCACTTACTAAAGCTTTTAAAAAGCGTTTTGACGTTTCACCTGTTGAGTTCAGGGATATGCATAAAGACTTGCCTGCCGAAGGACCACTGTTAACAAGCGATTGTTCTTTTATTGAAATAAAACCAAGGATCAAAGAGATAGAAAATAAAAAAGTGGTTTATGTGCAAACTATAGGTAAATATGGTGATGATAATATAAGTAAGGCATGGAAAAAGATAACTGATTTTGTCAGAAAACACAAATTGTTTTCCTGGAAGTTTGAAGGTATTGGCATTAGTTATGACGATCCCCGCATAACCGAAGAGGAAAAGTGCAGGTATGAAGCTTGCATTGCCATTAACCGTGAGGTAAAACCTGACGGAGAAATAGGCTTTAAGACAATTGAGGGCGGTAAATATGCCATATTCAGGTTCAAAGGACCATACACCAATTTTACAAAAGCATACGAAAATATCTATTCTGTTTGGTTACCTCAAAGTGGCTATGAGTTACGTAATTTACCCGGCTTTGAAGTATATCTGAATAATCCGGAGCGCACAAAACCTGAACATTTTAAAACTGACATTTACATACCTTTAAAATAAATTAATATGAAACTGAATTATAAAATTGCGGGCTTTATAATAGCCGGGCTCAACTTTTTAGCAATTCTCAACTCGGCATGGTTCTTTCTGGTCATTTCCCGGTTACCTTTCCTGGCATGGCTATGTTTTAATGCCTGCGCTCCTTCTGTGGTCATCTTCCTTACAGGATTTCTGCTTCAAAGCCGGAGGCTGATGGCTGCTTCTCTTCCTTTTCTTCTCTACTTTGGCGGTGGAGGACTTTTTGTATTCGGTTGGCATGGAACATCACTGATTGCTCAGGCAGGGCATATCCTTATGGTAGCTGCATGCGTATATATAATTTCTGAAATAACAAAGGCAAAAGCATGGAAGAAGGCTTTAAATGGATTGGTTGCCGGTATAATTGTATTCGCTGTGGTCATGCCGCTTCAGAACCGGTTTGTAAAAAATCATCCTGAATACCTCAAAAAACTTGGCGATCCCAAATTTGAAAAAGTAATCAATAAGAATTAATATAAAACCTAATAAGAATGCAAAAAATTGATTTTAAAAAAACCATGAAAGAGGCTTTTAGCGCCTCAACAAAGAAAGTATCTTTTGTTGAAATACCCGAAATGCAATTCCTGATGGTTGAAGGAAAGGGATATCCCACGAATAATCTGTCGTACCAGCAGTCATTTGAAGCATTATATGGGGTAGCCTACACACTGAAATTTATGCTTAAGTTTAATGAAAGTATCCGGTCGGAAAAATATTGTGATTATGTTATCCCTCCATTTGGAACTCAATGGTGGATGACCGAGGGCGATTTTGATATTCATAAACCTGACTTATGGCGTTGGAATAATATGCTGATGCAACCTGATTTTATTACTCCTGAACTGGTTGAAAAGGCAAAATCAGAACTGAAAAAGAAACGGGATGTGGTTTCTCTTAACCTGCTGAGGTTCGAAAGATTTTATGAAGGAAAGGTAGCCCAGATGATGTATATTGGCCCATACACAGGGGCAGGAGAGGTTGCCCTAAAAATTATCCACGAAATTGAATCACAGGGATTTAAATTTCACGGAAAACATCACGAGTTATATTTTAACGATCCCCGTAAAACACAACCTGAAAAACTAAAAACGCTGGTAAGGCTTCCTTACCGGTAGTTTATCCTTTTTTACTGATTTCTTTTAATTTTTCGTAGTTAGTAATCGTTATATCTTTTTCCTTTAACTGTATAATATTTTCTTCTTCAAAGCTTTTGAGGATTTTCACAGCGCTCTCAGCTGAAATTCCTGCAAATTCAGCAATATCCCTTCGGGAAAGCAGGCGGAAGATATCTTTATTTTCTGTTTTCAGACTGTCAATATAAAGTAAAGTATCAGCCATCTTCCCGTTCATTTGTTTATATAACAGATTACGGGTTACATTCATAAGGTCAGCATTTTGTTCGCAATAGCGCTGAATCAGACTGAACGCAAAGTTTCCGTTTTGTTTAATAATATTAGCAATAGCTTCTTTTTCAATAAGATATACCTGACAATCGGTAATGGCTACTGATGAATATGTAAACGTATTTTTGTTGAAAACGGCTGATAGGCCAATAAATTCACCCGGTCTGATTATCCGGAGATTAAAGCTTTTTGAAGTATAGCCTTCAATGTATTGCCTGGCAAGGCCTGTAATAATAAAAAGCACGTATGATGCAAATACGCCCTGTTTGGTAAGGTTATCACCTGTCCTGAACAATACCTGGGTTTTACTGGCTTTAATAAGTTCGGTTTCTTCTTCAGAAAGCATCTGAAAGCAGGGCGATTGAATATCACAGATGAATTCACGGTCAGATTCGAGTAAGGTCTTCATTTTATCGTATGTCAGGCACTGATTGCTATAGTTGAAACAGAAATCATTTAAAACAGATCACTATTTTTCGGGGAGCAAAAATAAGCTGTTAAATGGGAAATTAAAATTATTTTAACACTTTATGAAAGGCATACATATTCTCTTATTACCGTATTCAGCTACAACATAATAATTGCCCGACCTTAATTGCTTTACATCAATTTTTGTTATTATTGAATTTTCCTCCTTAATTTTACTTAACGAAAAGTGCACTATACCCTGCAGGTCAATAATTTTAAGATTAAGAGAACCTGAATAATTATTATGCAGTTCAATATAAATATCATTCTTTGCAGGATTGGGGTAAATAAATGCATTTTCGGTTAATTCAGGATTCAGTTGTTCAGGCATTGAGCCATTGCCTGAGGAAATGCTTTTTACTATTTGGATAGCAGCAGGTCCCGATTGTATTTCACATTCTGACCATATTGTAAATTCTTTATTTGTTAAGTTTTTGAAAACCAGGTAGTCTTTGCCTTTTACAGCCATTGATTCACTTGTAGCAGTAGACTCATCCAGCATCCCATCCCATGATGTATTACTGAGCAGTAAAAATTTATTCTGTCCGTTGATGGTATACTTCACAACGGCTTCTGTATCACTATTTGTAAAGGTATATATGTAAACATCATATACATCATAAGGCACGTTAAGAAATGTAATAAATTCATTTCCGGAGAGTAATAATGAATTATTCAAAAGCTCATTATCGACGCTATTTATAATGGCTTCTGCAGTATTGCTGCGGATAAAACATGATGTCAGATTTCCTTTGTTATCAAGCAAACCGCTAGAATTACCTTTAATTACATTATTCCATATTGCTGAAGGGACTACCCCTTGAGTATTTTCTTCCTCTGTAAGTCCTCCGAGTTTAATTGAAACTGATGGTAATTCTTGCCCAAAAGCATCAATGCAGATAAAGTATATCATCAGTGTTATACCTGATTTTTTTAAAATATTGAATTTCATATGTTTATTTTTTTTATTTTATATAGTCGTATGGAATCCACATGATAACCCTTCTTATAGCTTTCGGACGGGTTATTGTTTCAGGTATCATGTAAATCTCATAGTTAATAATTTGTTAAAATCGCAAATACTTTTTAAAATTTCCATCAGGAGTAATAAGGTGAACTGCGCAAGCCAGGCAGGGATCGAAAGACCGTACTATTCTTCCGATATTTACAGGATTCAAGGCATCAGGCACAGGGCAGCCGATTAATGCATTTTCAATTGGGCCATAATAATTAGTGTCTCTGGGTGAGGCATTCCATGTGGTAGGTACAACACATGCATAATTGCTGATCACTGAATTGTTGATTGCAATCCAATGCCCCAATGCTCCCCTTGGTGCTTCTGAAAGGCCGGAACCTGTTGCTGACACAGGCGGATTCCAGTGGTCTGTATCGTGTATTATGGTGTTGTTTGACGCGATCAGACTGTTGAGTTCGTTTAACCATCTATTCATGGCATCACAAAGAATAAGTGTTTCCAGGGCACGTGCAACATGCCTGGCAACTACTCCCGGTTGCATTCCTGCCTTAATAAATGAAATAAACTGTTTTACCGCAGTGTGTTTATATGCAGGATGAGATTTTCGCTTCATGGCAACCATCATTCTTGCAAGGGGACCAACTTCCATAGGCTGCCCTTTAAACCGTGGTGCTTTGACAAATGTGTATGCGGCCTCCCTGCTTAGGTCAAATACCTGATCTGATGAACCAGGAACACCTCCTGATAAATCATTATACCAGCTATATATGACACCTTCGGTAATATTTGAAACTATCCCTGACCTTGAGGATAAATTTAAAACTCC
>JAJUGM010000317.1 GCA_029268165.1 Bacteroidota bacterium | reverse complement strand
GCGATGAAAAAGTAGCTTGAGTATATTGAAGAAAGATTTAATACCTTTAAACAGAAATTATATAAACAATTATTTTTTTATGAAAATAGCCATCTACGGAAAATCATTTTCTCAGGATTTCTATCCTTATATGGAGAAACTGTTAAGGTTAATTGCCGAAAGTAATGTCGGCATGAGCATTTACAAACCTTTTCTTGATTTCATCAATACAATTTCAGCCAATAAATATCACACTGTGCCGACCTTTACTTCTGTTAATGAAATATACGGTATAGCTGAGCTGATGATGAGTGTCGGTGGCGACGGTACTTTTCTTGAGTCAATTCCATTTGTGTTTCATCATGATATTCCAATTATAGGAATTAATTCAGGAAGAATGGGTTTTCTGGCTAACATATCAAAGGAAGATATTGAACATGCATTCGGTGCAATACTCGATGGAAATTATGAAATTGAATATCGTACCATGCTTCATTTTCAGACACCCGAAGATATATTTGGCGATATGAATTTTGCCCTTAATGAAATTACTATTCAAAAAAGTGATGCATCGCTAATCACTATTGATGCATTTCTTGATAATGAATTTCTAAATACTTATTGGACTGACGGATTAATTGTTTCCACTCCCACTGGTTCAACTGCATATTCCCTTAGCGCGGGAGGCCCGATTCTTGTCCCCGGTTCGGGTAGTTTTATCATTGTACCCATAGCATCACACAATCTAACAGTAAGGCCTATTGTAATTCCTGATTACATTCATGTTAAACTAAGTGTTAACAGCCGCAGCGGTAAATTTCTGGTCACTGCCGATAACCGGAGAAAGCTTGTTGACACCTCGATGCATTTTAACATATGTAAATCGAAATATAAGCTAGGCATGGTAAAATTGCCTAACACCAACTTTTACAGTACAATGAGGAATAAGCTTATGTGGGGGATTGATAAACGTAATTAGAATAAACAGGAGTTTTCATTCATTAAGGAATAGGGTATTTATTATCGTTGCATCGACGGACATAATGGGCAGAATCTCCCCATTCATCAAATGCTATATAATGTCCGGTTGTAGATATGCGCATCTGCAGGCATTGCAGACAATCTATAGCTGCTTCATCCAAACAGGGTTTATCTTCATAAAGTAAATAATATTCACGATATTTTGCCGGCGTTATATTTGGCATAATAACATTGGCCCCTGCCATTATGGCTTTTTCACGGCCAAACGGATCAATGGCCTTTAAGGCTGTGGTTGCAGCAATATTGATATCTTTCATCATAATCCTTAACAGGGCAATCATTCTGAGTGATATTCTTAATCTTTCCTTTCGGTTGTATAATGTGTCTTTTAAATTATACATAGGTGTATCTTTATGCTCGATGTATGGCCCCATACCCACCATATCTGCATCAATCTGCTTTATGAAAAGCAGGTCATTTGCCATATCTTCATATGTTTGTCCGGGTAAACCAATCATCACGCCTGTACCAACCTGATATCCTGCTTTTTTCAGACTTTCAAGGCATTTCAGGCGGGTATGAAAACTATGAAGCTGATCATTCGGATGTATGCTGGCATAGAGCTGCGGGTTGGAAGTCTCGATGCGCAGCAAATATCTGGCTGCACCACTTTCATACCATTTCCGGTATGTTTCATACGTTTGTTCTCCGCAAGATAATGTAACCCTTAACTTTCCGTCTGATACTCTGTTGATCTTCTTCAACAAGCGGCTTACACGGTTAATAAAACCCCTGCCTCTTAGTTCGCCTGACTGCAATACAACCGAACCATAGTGGTTTTCATAAGCAAATCTGACAGCAGTTAATATTTCTTCATCAGATAGTGTATAGCGCAGCAACTTCATATTTTCGCGGCGAATACCACAATAATTGCAATTCTTGCGGCATAAATTCGAAAATTCAATCAGCCCTCTGAAATACACTTTATTTTGCACATATTTCTCTTTTATTTCGGCAGATTTCCTGAAAATCAGATGCTCCTCGTCAGCACTTGCTTTAAGCAGTGAAACAATGTTCTCCGGATAAAAGGTTTTAGTTGATAGTATTTCTGCTACACCTTGCATTAATCAGGGAAATAAGAATAAGATTGTTATTATATTGTTTTAAATGGTGCTATAGCCCGGTCATAAACACCCTGCATAAAAGCAATGGCCATTCCATAATTAGTAACAGGAATACCATGATCAATAGCCGGTTTTAACCGGTTAACCAGCTGTTTACGTGTAATTACGCATCCACCGCACTGAATAACCAGTGAATAGTCAGTTATAGGTCTTTCAAGCCGGTTCAGGCCGGCAACAACATCAAATACCAGTTTTTTTCCTGTAAAACGCTCAAGCCAGTGCGGAATTTTGTACCTTCCGATATCATCACATGAAACATGGTGCGTACACGATTCTAGTATAAGCACCCTGTCATTATTTTTTAGCCGGGATATTTCTGGTGTGCCCTGTAAATAATGTCCGAATTCACCTTTATATCGTGCAAGCAAAATACTGAAACCAGTGAGCGGAATTTCCCCGGGGACTTGAGCATCGACCTTTTCAAATACAGAACTGTCACATATAGCTATCCTGGGTTTAATAGCGGTATTTTTTAAAAAATTGTCCACTTCGTTTTCTTTTAATACAATAGCCACACAATTGTTATCGAGGATATCGCGAATGGCCTGCACCTGGGGTAATATGAGCCTCCCTTCGGGAGCTTCCGTATCAATAGGAACAATAAGCAACACGATATCACTCTTATGAAGAAAATCTCCCAGTAGTGATTTCTGGCGATATGCTGTTTCGGGCATTGTTTTGCAGATAGCATCAATAAGATTATCAAGGTTTTCAGGATGCTTTGCACTGAATTCGATAATGCGGGAATTATATTGCTGACCAATTCTATGGACAAGATCAGGATTTAAGGCTGAAATATCGGTTTTATTATGGATTATCAGGCAGGGCACTCCATGTTCATAAAACTCGTCCATCAGGCTTTCTTCAAAATGATTAAACTGGTTATCAGTAATTACAAGCAATGCCAGATCAATAGCCTTAATAACCTGTTTTGATTTTTTAACCCTTTGCATACCAATATCTCCGTAATCATCAATCCCGGCAGTGTCAATAATAATTGCAGGGCCTATGCCAAATATTTCAATGGATTTTTTTACCGGATCGGTTGTTGTGCCGGGATGTGACGATACAATAGCAACTTCCTGACCAGTAATAATATTAATAATAGAACTTTTCCCTACATTCCGCCGGCCAAAAATTCCGATATGTGGTTTGACTTCCCTACCTTTTTCCATAATTTATTGTTAGTAAAATTATTCTTTCAGTAATCCTGTTTTTTCAATATCAGTTTAATAGAACAAATCGCGCTCGCCTTTCTTAATTCTTTCAATCCGGTTTTTAACATCATGAACATTAACAGTTCCGTTTAGCTTTTCTAATTGATTTTCAATCAGTTTCCATCCTTTACTCGCTGTTATCTCGGGGGCATAGTCAACTAAATATTCAGCAAGGGTTAGGATGGCATTAGGATAGCAAAAACGTTTAATGAAACCCGGTACAGAAAATTCCATAAAATGTTCACCGGTACGGCCAAGCCTGTAACAGGCAGTGCAAAATGACGGAAGGTATTGTTGGTCAATCAGTTCATCAATCACGTCGTTCAATGAACGATCATCATTGATAATAAACTGCTCCCTGTCAATGTTCTGTATATTTTCTGCCTTTTGTGAATAAGCGCCCAGCTCAATTTTTGTACCTCCGTCAATTTGTGAAACTCCAAACTGTATAGCTTCGCGCCTGATTACAGCGTTTTCCCGCGCTGTTAAGATAAGTCCGGTATATGGCACTGCAAGACGTAATATAGCAATCAAACGTTTAAAATCTTCATCACTCACGCTGAATTTCTGATTCATTTTCACTGAGGAAGCATCTTTCAGGCGCGGAAAGGATATGGTATGGGGGCCAACATTATAGCAGGCTTCAAGATGATTGGTATGCCTCACAATTCCCATCACTTCAAAGCGCCAGTCGTACAACCCGAATAGAGCTCCGATGCCGACATCATCCAACCCGGCTTCCTGGGCTCTGTCAAGGGCTGTAAGCCGGTAATTATAGTCTTTTTTCCGCCCCGAAGGATGGTACCATGAATAAGCCTGCGGATGATAGGTTTCCTGAAATATCTGATAAGTGCCTATCCCTGCTTCTTTTACAATTCTGAAGCCTTCAACTTCGAGCGGGGCAGCATTAATGTTAACCCTTCTTATTTCGCCATGTCCTTTCTTAACCTGATATACAATGCGAACAGTATTGGCAATAAAATCAGGACTGTACTCTGCGTGCTCTCCGAAAACCAGGATCAGCCTTTTCTGACCATTATCTTCAAGCGCCATAACCTCACTGATAATTT
>JAJUGM010000316.1 GCA_029268165.1 Bacteroidota bacterium | reverse complement strand
CAAGCCCCATGAACCATTAAGCCTGAGATATTTATTTACGGAAAAAGCAACTGTTATCCGGGGTTGCAGAAATATTTTCCGGGATATTATATAATAGTCTGTCCTTATTCCCGGTGTTATTTTCAGCTTTTTCCAGAAAGTTAATTGTTCCTGTAAATAAAGATAAGGCAAAGCCAGATTGCTTTTATCATCCATCAGGCTATCATGTAACTCACTGTCATCTTTTTTCGTAAAATAATATAATGAACCTGTTCCTGCTTCAAGAATGTTTGATTCACTGATAATAATACGGTTGTATGTTCTTGCATTTATTTCATTGATTGCAGACAAAAGCTGATTGTTTAACTGGTAAGACCAAGGGTTGAAGCGCGATTTTTCAGCATATTCATCCTGTATTTTATCATTCTGTAAGGCAGAATAACTAACAATAAAATTGCTTCTGTTTACATGTTTCCAGTTAAATCCATAAAAGGCCGAAGCACCCAGTTGTTTGTTTTCTTCAACATAACTAATTGATAATTTGTTATACTGGCTTTCCTGATTCAGCGAGTATGAAAAATCATCCATTCCGCCGTAAAGGCTGACAAAATAATTGCTCCTTTTACCACTTCCTGAATATTTAAAATTCAAATCCCTGAATACATAATGCGGATAAGCATAATAGTCGGCTTTGCCGCTTTGTCTCCCGCGGCCTGAGTTGGTATTGCTTACGACTTCTTCGGGACGGTAAAGGTTGTAATATGTTTGCCTGTATGCCAGCAATAAGGATGATTTTTTAAACAGCGGGATACTCGCCTTCCCTGTTAGGGTCATATTGTTAATACACAGCTGTATCAATGGTTTTAAAGGATCTCCATCAGCGCCGGTAATATCTACAATGCCTCCTACCCTTTCACCATATTCGGCGCCGAATGTGCCTTTCATTATTTTTATATCCTTTGCCATAAACGGATTTATTGCACTGATGTTGTCATTGAAATTTTTCATGCCAAACAGAGTGAACCCGTCAAATATCACCTGGCTTTGCCCTTCATAGCTACCCCTTATAATGAGGTCGGCCGATTGTTCACCGGCAGCCAGAATGCCTGGCTGAAGTCGCAACAGGTTAAAAACAGCATTATCACCGTTTCCGGGTAAAAAATAAGCTACTTTGTGATTTAACCGCGAAGTACCCGGAAGATGACCGACGTTGATGGATCGGGATATTGCAACACCTTCAACAACAATCTCTTTCAGAGCTACAACCGAAGGGGTTAGCTTCAACAGGTAGCCTGTACCGGCAGTAAGGACAGTATCTAAAACATAATAACCAAGATATGAGATAGTTACTGAAAATACGCTGTCAGTAGTTGAAGTAAATGAAAAATTACCCGTAGCATCAGATATTAATCCCGACCGGTTAATGAGAATGTTGGAGAAAGGAAGTGATTCATTATTGATTTTATCAATTATTCGTCCGGCAATGTTGAATTTACGTAATCTGATGGTTACTTCAGCCGGGTAAATAACATAAACGCCTTCATTAATATCGTAAGCGAGAGGTAACCCTTTAAGTAAATAATCTATGGCCTGCGATGCTGAAGCAAATCTCTTATCCACAGTAATTATATAACTTGAAAGTTGCTTGTCATCAAAAGATGACATGATGCTGTATTGGTCCCTGAGTGAAATTAAAATCTGATTAAGCGGTGTATTGTGAAATTTGATTTCTATTACCTGGGCCTTAATAAAATAGCTAAAAAAAATAAGAACGAACAGCACAGAAATCCTGACAGACAGGTAATATTTACTTTTTCTCTGTAACCACATAGACATTTTCCGATTTCCGGGTATATTGGAGATTAAAAGGTTTACAAACCACATTCAGTGTTGTTTCCAATGAAGAACTACTGCTGAAAGTTCCTGTGTAACTATACTCATTAACCCCATGATAATTAATTTTTAATCCATATTGCCTTCCGATTTCTTCGAATACCTGTTGAAGCGGTACTGATGTGAAACTAAAACGTTTTTTGAGCCATGATATGGTTTGTTCAACATTTATTCCGCTTTGCACATCGAAAGTGCCATCGGGCTTCAGTTCAGCTTTTTCCCGTGGATTCAGGATTATTTCATTTTTTAATTGGTTTTCAATTACCTTCACTTTGCCGGTTACACAAGTCACAAGATAATCGCTGCCTCTTGAAAAAATATTAAAACTGGTACCCATAACCAGGGTAGTTCCTTTTGCAGAAATTACCGTAAATTTTTTCCCGGCTTTAACCTCAAAAAAAGCTTCCCCTTCAAAGTTGATTTTTCTTGAAAATTTCCAGAGCAGAGGTTTATATGTCATCTGGCTCATTGCATTAAGTCTTACTTTTGATTTATCAGGGAGGTTAATGCTTAAATGTTTCCCGGCAGGGACACTGACAGTTTCTGTGTATAGCTGCATAAAAACAGCCAGTCCGATTAAAATCAGAGCGACTGCAGCCACAGCTATTCTTATCCGCGATGTATCAAGCGAAATTACCTTACTCTTTTTTACAGTATCAAGCCTTTTTTCCATGCCCGCCCATATTTGTTCCTTACTTCTGTCCCAGTCAATTCTGGCGACTGAAATCATTTTCAGGTATTCCTGCATGGAATCATTCTGCTTATCACTATGTTGATGTTTTGTTGCCATTTATCTGCTTAAATAATTTTTTAAAAATGCCAGCGTATTGCTCATTCTTTTTTCCACCGCTTTAACACTGATATTCAACCTTTCTGCAATTTCATGATACTTAAGCCCGTCGAGCCGTGCCATAAGAAAAACTGTGCGTTGTTTCTCGTTAAGCGACGCAAGCGCCTTGGCAAGGTTGACCTTTAATTCGTCATATCTTATCTGATCTTCGGGCGACATATCGTGTATATTATATCTTATAGCGTTCAGATAATTTGTTTCAAGCATCTGGTGGCGGTATTTACTGATAAACATATCACCAGCTATTTTATATAATAACCCCACAGCTGTTTTTTCATTAACGGGTAACTGCTTTTCCCATATACGCATAAATACATCCTGGGCAATATCGGTAGCCATTTCCCTGTCAGCGCCCTTGTATACCAGATAACTCCGGACCGCATCAAAATACCTGTCAAACAAATTTTTAAACGCTTCTTTTGTCAATTTTTATTACGTTATGCTATTAATATTCCGAACAAAAACTCATTTACCCTAAATTTATAACAATATTTTTTGAAAATAATTTTCAATTAATGATTTGTTGAAATAATAATTAAATTTATCCTTTTAAAAAGGTGTGAGCATTTATGATAAATGCATATAAAAGAAACCAGAACACCGTCATCCGGTTGCCCTCATTGCGGTCATTGCGTAATCTCACTGATATTATCTGGATTGATCTGCATAATCCTGAACTCAAAGAAATTGCAGGTGTTGAAAAAAAGTTCAAGGTAAATATCCCAAGTCGTTTACAGCAGGAGGAAATTGAGTCAAGTTCACGTTATATTGAAAAAGACGATTATATTGTGGTTAATTCAAAATTCCTGCAGAAAACAGCAGCGCATCATTACAAGAATGTAAATGTATCCTTTATTTTAAAAGGGGATATATTGATAACTTACCGTGAAAGTAATGTCAGAGCTTTTGATGAATGCATCAGCCGTATAGAAAACAATACCAGACAATTTTCCAACGGAAATAATATTTTTATCGTATTGTTTGAAACACGTATTGATTTCGACGCTGATTATCTTGAAAATATTTCAAGGCATATAACTGCAATCGGAAAAGAATTAAGTAAAGAAGATGGAACCCGCTCTGAGTTGCTTAAAGAAATTGCAGAATATCAGGAAGTAACTATGCAGATCAGGGAAAATATTATTGACAAGCAACGTGTTGTATCATCAATAATTAAAAACCTTGATTTTTCAGAAGACGAGAAAGAAAGACTCCGGATACTTATAAAAGACATAGACTCACTGGTGGATCATACCAATTTCCTTTTTGAGCGGCTTGAATACTTACAGAACACTTTCCTTGGACTAGTGAATATTGAACAGAACAAGATAATTAAGATATTTACAGTGGTTTCGGTTATAATAATGCCTCCCACGCTCATTGCCAGCATGTATGGAATGAATTTCAGGTTTATGCCTGAACTTAACTGGAAAGTTGGTTATCCTCTGGCTATTAGTATGATGCTGGGATCATCCTTAATAACATGGATTATTTTCAAAAGGCATAAATGGCTTTAACCCAGGTACGCTGAATTAGCAAATTTAACCAGTCGGATAAAAATTATTTTTAGAGGAGATTAATCCGTAACTCCGCATAATATTACGTAATAGGTATTCATAAAAGATAATGTTTACAAGTCATTCATAAGATTTGATTGTTAATTTTATATTTTTTATTTACGTAATATGTATATTTTTTTATCGTCTTAATT
>JAJUGM010000315.1 GCA_029268165.1 Bacteroidota bacterium | reverse complement strand
TCAAAGTTGGTATAGAGTATCAGAAGACTCCGTTGTTTTATTTTTCGCTTGATTGTTATGTAAAGCAATTCATAATCAGGTTCCTGAAATACAGTGTCCGTATTATAAAGTGCCTCAAAAATTTTTTGCATCTGCCTTACATTTTTTTCAGCCGGAAGGAAATCGTCAATTTTTTTTGAAAAAGTAATTAATCCGGCTTTGTCATATTTTAAAATGGCTATTTTGGAAATTACTAATGCTGCATTTATGGAATAATCGAGCAGGGTCATACCACCAAAGGGCATTTGCATTACCCTGCCCAGATCGATAATGCTGTAAACCTCCTGAGCTCTTTCGTCCTGAAACTGATTCACCATTATTTTGCCTTTCCGGGCTGTAGCTTTCCAGTTAACCGTGCGGTAATCATCGCCTTTAATGTATTCCCTTATATGGTCGAATTCTGCATGATGCCCCAGACGCCTGATTTTTTTAATTCCTGTTTCATATAATTGATCATTTACAGTAAGCAGTTCATATTTACGCATCTGAATAAATGACGGATAAACTGGAACATTAACAGGTTGTTCCATCTCAATCCTGCGGGTTATTAGATGAAAAATACCCTGTATGAACAGGATAGTATGCCCGAATTCATATTCTCCGCGCCTTACAGGTTTTAAGTAATAATTTATCTGCTTTTCCTGCCGTGCTTTGAGTGACAACCTGATTAAGAAATCACGTCGCTGAAACTGATAAGGGATTTCATCAATAATTTGCAAATGCAAAGGCCATCTGGTATTATTTTTCAGGAAAATTTTTATTTCGTTATCATCACCGTTTGACATCCTGATGGGTACAACCCGTTTAACCGAAACAGGCAATTTTACTGAAAACAGAAATATCATGTCGCCAATAGCTAATGATAGCAGCATATATAGCAATAATTTGGCTATCAGCAAAAAGGTATCATAAAAATAGCCTGTTACGGCAAGGATAACAACAAGCATTAATGCAAAAAAGAATGCATCTGACGGGTATATGGCCTTATAGAATTTTTTAATAAACACTTTAACGCGGAATATCAATTGATTGGACTATCATTCTCACAATGTCTTCCACATTTCTGCCTTCAAGCTCCTTTTCCGGAGTAAGTATAATTCTGTGTTCGAGTAAAGGGTAAATTACATGGTGTATATCCTCCGGTATAACAAAATCTCTTCCGTTTATTGCTGCACAAGCTTTTGCAGCATTCATTAACAGAATTGAGGCTCTGGGTGATGCCCCAAGGTAAATTGACGCATTTGAACGGGTATGCTGAATAAGCGTAACAATATAATTTCGTATTTTTTCATCTACGTGAACCTGAGTTACAATTTGCTGAAAACGCACTACCTGTTCTGAAGTGATTAAAGGCATTATATCGTTAATATCGCGTTTATTATGGCGGTTGTGGTTGTTTTCAAGTATAAGGTTTTCTTCAACCGGGTCGGGGTAATTGATTTTTATTTTAAACAGGAATCTGTCAATCTGAGCTTCAGGTAACCGGTATGTGCCTTCATGTTCAATTGGATTTTGTGTAGCAATAACCATAAAAGGTTGATCAACCGGATAACTGATGCCATCAACCGTAACCTGCCGTTCTTCCATAACTTCAAAAAGCGCCGACTGGGTTTTGGCAGGAGCCCTGTTGATTTCATCTATCAGCACAAGGTTGGCAAATATGGGTCCGAAGTTAAATCTGAATTCTGACTTGCCTATATTAAATACATTCGTCCCTGTAACATCTGATGGCATAAGGTCGGGAGTAAACTGAATCCTTGAGAAATTTGCCGAGATGCAGCGTGATATCACTTTTGCAGTAAGCGTTTTCGCAAGGCCGGGAACTCCTTCTATCAGCACATGACCGTCGCTTAAAATGGCTATCCATATTAAACCTATCATTTTCTGCTGTCCTACGATTATTTTGCCTGCCTCAGAATACAAACGTTCAGTGGCCTGCTGAAGCTCAGTTAAATCAAGCCTGTTTCCAAAAATTATCTGTTCTGTCATAGCTTTCTTTTATAAAGTTTTCTATCTATTAATCAATGAATACATTTTATCAATCTGTTGAGCGTATCTTATGAGTTCTTTGGAACTGATTTTTCTTTTGTTATTTATGATTTTAATGCCCGTTATTATTTCTGCAAGCAGATTAATGTTTGTTCCTGTTTTTTCGGCAAGTAAAGCAATCTCCCTCTCATCATCTGAGGTAAGGTTAATGTGAAAATGAAAAAAAATGTATTCGCAAAAATGCTTAAATTTCAATTGTGCCATATATTTATGGTCATCAGTTGACTGATATAATGCCGATATTGTAGATACAAACTCCAGTGTGTTGTTTACAGGAGGTTGAATTACAGGTATAATTCTCTGTTTTCTTTTGGCATTAAAAATAATAAAAATTAACAGGCCTGAAATTAATATATAATAAGCCATTTTTAAGGCAGGATTACTTAAGATATACCTTAACGGTGAAGGTGCTCCATGCTTAAAAATATTGCCCGGTTTAAGATAATCATCCCACACAAAGTCATATCCCCTGAAATAGGCCATAATATCCATGGGATAGTCTTTATTTTCATTTAAAATATTATAATTTGTAAATACTTCCGGGGCAGTATGAAGAAATAAGATACCCTTACCTAACTTTATTCTGATAAAATTAACCTGTCCGTTTTTCAAACGTCCTAAAATAGTGGTTCTGCTGCTGTCAAAGGAAGAAAATATACCTAAAAAGAGTTTTTTATAATTATATGGTTTCCGGGCAAAAACCGGATTAGTTAATTCAAAAACCATTTGTGTCTTTTCAGCATAAGGAAGCAGAGGCTTAAACTTCACCCCGGTTATTTTCAAAAAATGCGGGCTAAATGACTGGGCAGAAATGAATACTGCATTACCTTTGCCGACATGATTAATGATACGCATGGCAATCAGTGAGTCAATATCAAAATGATCAGTTATATGAAAATACATTACAGATTTTTCGGTCATTTCAACCTGGTAAGAGTCATAAAGATTATTGTTAATTAACCGGAACTGTTTATCAGGAAATTTATGTTTAATCATATCGGCATATACATAACAACCGTAAGGCTTTTTGCTGGTGCTTCTGAAGTCAAATGACCAGTCAACAGGCCTGGGGCGCAATGTCTCAAATGCAATTAGTAAAGCAATTAGAGCAATGATGATCAGTATTATAATAATATTTTTACGCATTTAACCTTTGCTGAAACTCAGAAAACTTAGCGTTGATATGCGGGTATCTGGTATTGTCAATCAGCTGATTACCGTACCAGCAATGTTCATAAATATATAATAATTCATTAAATGAAGAACCGGGCATTTTTTCTTGTATCTCATTAAGGTAATCGTAATTTGTTTTTTCGTTTTCCCATTTAATAAATCCCTTTCTTGCAAGTTGCTGAAGAGTCTGAAGAAACAACAACCTGACGGCATTGTTGTAATTTCTGGCTTTGATCTCCTGTTGCAACAACAGATCAAAATCTGTATCAATCAGGTTTGCTTCATCAATGGTATGTAAAATCGCACTGGAAGGGCCTTCTTTCTGCCATACAGGTTCAATACTTCTGCTCAGAAACCAGAGGAGTATTAAAACGGTAAGGCTAATTACAGCAATATAAAAAAGAATAGGCGTGGCTCTGTTCTCCAATACCGGTCGGAAAACTTTATAGATAAATAATAGAAGTTTCCTTAAATAGGTGTTTGCCGGCTGGCTCCCTTGCTGATAGTTGAGATGACGGTCATTATAATATACTGTAAAGTCGTTTTCATTAAACCCTACAGGCGTTAGTGACATGGTATCGGTATAATCATTAATCTTATTATCGTCTGATTGATTGGCTGCCTGAATATCAGATACTCGAACAGTGTTATTATTACCTGAAGTATCACCAAATGCTTCAATAGTAGTGTAATAAAAAACAAGGCATAACAGAATTGCCAGATATGCTTTATCCTTGCGGTGCATTGGAGATTTGTTCTATTTTATTTAAAAGTGTCGGGTTTTCTTTTATTTCAACAAGATTAAAATATTGAAAAGCAAGGGCCAGATGCGGTATTGCATAAAGGGTATTGGTAATAACCGAGGCAATGCCGGTATAAATCAGTGAAAATGTTGATATTTTCTCAAACATCTGATTCGGGTTTTTAATCCCGTGTAACATAGCTCCTATTGAGGTTACAGCAACAGGCAAAGAAATCAGATATGAAATAATGGAAATAATAATAATAGTAACAAATATGAGAAGGAAAGTCCACCACCACTGTATATGAGTAAGATCAAAAGACCTTGATACTGCTTCAAAAAGTTTTTTCCTTTCAATAATCATTGCAGCACCAACCAGCGACAAGGAAACACTCAGATAAATACCCGGAAGGATGCACATAACTGTACCTACAGCAATCATCAGAAACAT
>JAJUGM010000314.1 GCA_029268165.1 Bacteroidota bacterium | reverse complement strand
ATATTTATGAGCCAATCTTTGGCCATGAAATTATTAATATCTATAACATTTAATTACTTTGATTATAAGGCTATTATTAATCAGTCAGAGCAATCAGCTATCTGAAAATTGTGCAAATTTGTTACCTTTTGTCTATATTAATCCCGCTTTGAGTAAAACAAAAATATTAAAATCGAATTTAATGCTCTTGCTTTTTTATAAAGTTATACCAGACAACAAAAAAGAATTACATTACCACTATCAGAAATATACCCGTATTTTGAGATTATAATATAAACTTTATAACAAGTATTACACTGAGTATATATAGAACCACTGAAACCTGCCGCCATTTGCCGGTTAATATTTTCAGAGCAACAAAACTTAATATGCCGAATATAATTCCTTCTGATATACTTAGTGTTAATGGCATAATAATCATGGTTAGAAAAACTGGTATCGCTTCATAATAGTCATCGAGGTTAACACTTTGAATGGGGCTTATCATAAAAAGGCCTACAATAACAAGTACTGGTGCTGTAGCTGCTCCAGGGATCATTCCGAATAAAGGATATAAAAACAAAGCTATAATAAACAAAATGGCCACAACAAGAGTGGACAAACCGGTGCGGCTTCCCGCTGAAACACCAGCAGCACTTTCAATATATGAAGTAACGGTACTTGTACCAAAAACAGCACCAACAGTCGTACCTATAGCATCGGCCAGCAGCGCCTGTTTTGCCCTTGGCACATTTCCTTTCTCGTCAAGCATTTTTGCCTTGGAACAAACACCGACAAGAGTTCCAACAGTGTCAAAAACATCAACAAACAGAAAGGTAAACACTATAGAAATTACGTCAGGACGCGTGAAAAGTGAAAAATCAAAAGCAAAAAAACTTGATTTTAATGACGGCGGCATACTTATCAGATTTTTTTCAGGTAAATGAGTGATTCCCAATGGGATGCCAATAACGGTTATAATAAGTATTCCCAGAATCAGCGCACCTTTGATTCGAAAGATAAGCATTACTCCTATTAATATAATACCTGCCATAGATAACAACACCTGAGGTTCAGCGGTGTTGCCCATTTTTAGCAATGTATCTGGGTCGCCTACAATAAAACCTGTATTTTTCAGGCCAATTAGTGCTATGAAGAGTCCTATACCAACTGAAATAGCATATTTAAGATTAATCGGTATGCTTTTTATAATAACTTCGCGGATATTGAGCAGCGACATAATAATGAACAGGATACCTTCTATAAATACAGCAGTTAATGCCATTTGCCAGCTATAACCCATAGCGTTAACAACTGTGTACGTAAAGAATGCGTTTAAGCCCATCCCAGGGGCAAGCGCAATTGGGAGGTTAGCCATCAGCGACATAAAAATCATGGCAATGACTGAGGACAGTATTGTGGCGGTGAAAACAGCGCCTTTGTCCATACCTGCATCGCTCAGGATCTGAGGATTTACCGCAAGTATATATGCCATTGTCATAAATGTAGTAAGTCCGCCTATTATTTCATTACGGATATTACTATTGTTTTCTCGCAGGCGGAATATTTTTTCGAGCATATTCTTATGCCTATATTGGATTATTAGTGTAAAGTTAATTAAAATAGGTTATTCTGGGCAATGCTTTCATATCAGAATTCCCAACGTAACCCAATAGTGGGAATAAATTCCCATTTATTCGGGCCAACAGGAAAATTTTTACTTATTTCAATCTCACCCCCAAATGCTATTTTATCCGTTAGCATATACCATAGTTGCGGTTCGGTTTGCACCACAATTTCTTTTTTGTCTTCATCAAATATTTTATCCTGTGACCAGATATCAAGGAACCCCGTTAGCAATAACCGGTCTTTCCATAAGGGCTGAAACCATACTGTGGTAAATTGAAAGTCAGGTATATCCATTCCTCTGGGCATTCTGCACAATATCATGGAAGATAACACCACATTACCTATTTTTACCGGATAACCAATGCCGGTAAAAAATACACTGTTATAACTAAAAGCAGTCATGGAGTCTGCTGATTGACCACCTGCCATAAACCCGTCATTATATTCAATGTGATAAGTTAGCTGTTCCAGTCCTTTAATATTTCTTAATGCCGGAATATAAAAATCCCTGGATATTTCCCAATATGCAGCTGACATGCTGCGGGGCTTGCCAGGAAAGTCAAAGTCGAAATCAACAAACCAGAAAGTCGAACCTAATGTATCGGGCCTGAACATCTCAAGCGTGGCAGTGCAGAATTTACGGTCTTTACCAAAATCATAGTGTAATTGCAGGTTCTGGGCATTAGCAATGCTAAAAATCAAACAGAAAAAAACAATTAGTAACTTTTTCATATTTTGTAAGTTTGATAAAATGGCAGCAAATTTAAAATTTTTGTTCATCAGGCTCAAAAGATGCTTATTTTTTGCATGCTTTATTATGTCAGGACAAAAAAGGATGTAGGGCATGGGGTAAAGCCCTATCAACATTCACTCCTACTCGCCATTATTCCTTTAACAATAATTTTTATTCGACCGGATGAATTTGCTTATTCATCGTACCTGGGTTTATCTTATTTTCAAAAATGAATTTCTATGATAAATTTATTAATTTCGGATATGCAGACGATTTAAATCACTTA
The DNA here is from genome assembly GCA_029268165.1 of Bacteroidota bacterium. Taxonomy (GTDB): domain Bacteria; phylum Bacteroidota; class Bacteroidia; order Bacteroidales; family UBA10428; genus UBA5072. The sequence goes on along the minus strand of JAJUGM010000314.1, from coordinate 1,838 downwards.
AAACTTTAAAAAACATGGAAATTATCGTAACAATTTTTACCGGCGCAATTGCAGGGTGGATAGGGAGCATGTTATATAAGGGCAGCGGATTCGGATTTATCGGCAATATAATTATTGGAATCCTTGGCTGTTTTGTTGGTTACTGGCTTTTTAAAAAATTTGGTATTAACATGGGTACCGGATGGGTTAAGACTATTTTAACCGGCGCTATTGGGGCAATTATTATATTATTTCTTATAAATCTTGTTTTTAAAAAACGCTGATATTCTGTATGTTTTCATTTTTAATAGTTGAACAGGCGACATATTTATTTTGTCTATGTTGTTATTTATTAATATTCAAAAGGTTTATCACTTTCTGAAAACAACGCAGATAACATCAGTTATGCAAAATAAGGGATACTTAAATAATATTTCTGTCTATGGACTTCAGAATTGAAAAATTTCATATCCGATATTTAGATGAAATTTATATGCTCATTGTAGAAACAGTAAAAAGTTGTTATTTTGAATATTATCCTAAGGAAGCTGTTGATTTTTTTATCTCATATCATAGCAAAGAAGCTATAAAAAACGATAGCGAAAATGTGATAATACTGAAAGCGGATGATAATATAATAGGGACAGGGACATTAGTTGATACTGAGATAAAAAGGGTTTTTGTATTACCACAATATCATGGCAGGGGATTTGGAAGAATTATTATGAATCATCTGGAAAACGAGGCTCTTCATAAAGGATACAAACTTACTGAACTTCATTCTTCACTATTTGCCAAAAAGTTTTATAATAAAATAGGGTATAAAATGTTTAAACTCGGGAAGACTGAAGTTGGAAATAATGAAGTGCTGTATTTTCAACGGATGGCAAAACCACTGATTAAAACTGAATATGATAAAACACTTGATTTAAAGGGTAAAAAATTTGGGGTGATCAATAATGAAGGCGAAAATGCTGAATTTAATTCAGGTACGGTCTTTTACTTTTATCAGTATGAAAGGCTTTTATATGCCGAATATTCAGGAGGAAATATCAGGTACGGGGAAATGTTTGGAATCATTGAAAAGAATCATATTTCATTTTATTATAAGCATGAAAATCCGGCTGGCCTATTCCGGAAAGGTAAATCAGAGTCAAGAGTAATTAAATTACCGGCCAACAAAATCAGGCTGATTAATGAGTGGCAATGCAGTTCACAGGAAGGTAGAGGAGTCTGTATTCTTGAGGAGATTTAGCCCATATTTATTTAGGAGAGATGTAAAATGATGACTAAAGTGGGTTTAACGTTTCAAGTTAGTTTATAAGTCAATTCAATATAACCATACAAACCTTGCGATCGAAAAAACATCTGACGATCCGCCAATACCGATTAAATATTCTCCGGATTCAACAGAATATGTGCCTTTAATTTCATTATATGATTTTAAATCCTTTTCGGTTAAAGTAAATACTATTTCCTTTGTTGCTCCTGATTGTATGAATACGCGTTGAAATCCCTTCAGTTCTTTAATTGGATTTATAATAGAAGTTGGCGGTGGCGTTAAATACAACTGTACAACCTCTTCTCCGTCAAATTTACCGGTATTTGTGACTGCAATTTTAACCTGTAATGTATCGCCGGTCAGTAATTGCGTCTTGTTCATGTTTATTTCACCATACGCAAACCGGCTATAACTTAAGCCATAGCCAAACGGATATAAAACATCACCGTTAAAATAACGGTAGGTCCTTCCGGCCATGGAGTAATCATCGAAAGACGGAAGCTGGGTTACTGATTTGTAAAAAGTTACCGGTAGCCGGCCGGCCGGATTGTAATCGCCAAATAGAACATCAGCTATT
>JAJUGM010000313.1 GCA_029268165.1 Bacteroidota bacterium | reverse complement strand
GAGTTCATGTTTACGTATTACATTATTAAGATAGTCTTCAACCGAAGCACAGGCCACAACGCCATATTGCGTTTTTCCCCAGAATGTCTGTGCATATATGTAGATGCATGGAGTGCTGTCCTGACGAAGCACTCCATCTGCAATCCATTTTTCAAGTGTGTTCTTAGCTTTATCATAAATAGCCGGAGCATAATGGTCGAAATTCTTAGGAAAATCAATTTCTGATTTAATTATATGATAAAAGGAATACATATTGTCTCCGGCTTCTTCACGTGCTTCCTCCGATGAAAGGACATCATAGGGCCGGCTGGCTATCAGTTTTGCCAGTTCTTTACTTGGCCTGTAGCCTCTGAACGCCTTAATAACTGCCATATATTAATTTACCTGAAATGTTTTATCGCCTTTCAGTATGAAATTTACAATTTGCCTTGCAGCGGCCAGACCTGCATTGATATTAGCTTCTTCAGTCTGTGCCCCCATCTTTTTAGGAGTTGCAAAATAACGATTTGGATATTCAGCTTTGATTTGTGCTTCACAATCAGGAGCCGTATCAGTTGCATAACGGAAATCTTTCCGCTCAGCAAACATCTTCAGTAATGAAGGTTCATGAATGATTTCCTTACGGGCAGGATTTACCAGCGTGGCGCCTTCAGGCATTACCGAAAGCAAGTCATAATTAATTGACTCTTTTGTTTCCTTATTAGCAGGGAGGTTAACCGAAACATACTGGCATTTGCTGTATAATTCCTTAGCTGAAGCAAATGCTTTAACACCGTCATTTTCAATAATCACTTTCTCTATTAAGGGGTCAAAAGCATAGACATCCATGCCCATGCCTTTAGAAATCATGCCAATAAGCCGTCCTACATGTCCGTATGCATGAATGCCCATTGTCTTACCGCGAAGCTCAACCCCCGAAGAACCATTAAAGAAGTTACGGTTAAGGTAGATGAGCATGCCTATAGCCAGCTCAGCTACTGCATTTGCATTCTGACCCGGGGTATTCATTACAACAACCCCTTTGTTTGTTGCTGCCTTAAGGTCAACATTGTCATAACCAGCTCCGGCTCTTACGACTATTTTTAGTTTGGTGCCTGCATTAATCACTTCTTCATCCACGATATCACTCCGGATGATTATGGCATCAACATCTTTAACGGCATCAAGCAACTGCTGTTTTGAAGTATATTTCTCGAGCAGCTTCATTTCAAAACCAGCTTTCTTAAGAATATCGCTGATTCCGTTAACAGCTACTTTGGCAAAAGGCTTTTCTGTTGCGACAAGAACGGTTGTCATACTGTTTCAGATTATTTTATATAATTAGATTTGTTTTTCGAAGTCCTGCATAGCAGCGACAAGTGCTTTCACTCCTTCAACAGTCATTGCATTGTATATTGAAGCCCTGAAACCGCCAACAGAACGGTGGCCTTTTATTCCAACAAGCCCTCTTGAAGATGCAAATTCCTGAAATTTTAGTTCCAGTTCCTTATATTCCTCATTCATAACAAAGGTTACATTCATTATCGAACGGTCTTCTGCATTAGCTACCGTAGATTTAAAGCACTTATTTCTTTCAATTTCATCGTATAAAATCTTTGCTTTTTCAAGGTTTATTTTATGGATTGCCTGAAGCCCTCCTAAATCTTTCAACCATTTTAGTGTCTGCAGGCATGCATAAATGCCAATACATGGCGGTGTGTTGTAAAGTGATTCGTTTTCAACATGAATCTTGTAATTAAGCATAGACGGCAAAGGCCGCGTAACTTTTTCGAGCATGCTGTTTTTTAAAATGACAAAAGTAACACCTGCCGGTCCGAGGTTTTTCTGTGCCCCGCCATAAATGAGTGCGTACTTTGACACGTCCATAGGACGGCTGAGAATGTCAGATGAGGCATCTGCTATAAGCGGAACAGGTGAATCGATGTCTTTTTTAATTTCAGTTCCGTATATGGTATTGTTGGTGGTAATGTGAAAATAGTCAGCATCAGCCGGAATGGTGTAGTTTTTGGGAATATGGTTATAGTTCGATTCCTTTGATGAAGCAACCACATTGACTTCGCCAAATAATTTGGCTTCTTTAATAGCCTTTGATGCCCATGAACCAGAATCGAGGTAAGCGGCCTTCTTATTTAAAAAGTTGTAAGGCACCATAGAGAACTGAAGGCTTGCCCCTCCCTGTAAAAACAGAACCGAGTATCCTCCGGGGATAGATAATAGCTCTTTCATCAGCGAAACGGCTTCTTTCAGAATGGCTTCAAAATCTTTACTACGGTGCGAAATCTCCATAATAGACAAACCACTACCATTAAGGTTAAGAACAGCTTCTGCAGTTTTCTTTAAAGTAATTTCAGGTAATACCGAGGGGCCAGGATTAAAATTATATTTTTTCATAAGGGTTTTTTATTTGTTAAACATTTAACAACTATTTTTTCCAAATATAGAAATTTTACATTTTGTAAGGCTAAAATCTGTTGAAAAATAAATCAATCAGTTACCAACAGTCTGTTCACTTTTATTTATTATCTAATTCTGAAAGCTTTACAAGATAATTTTTTTTAAGGGACGGAATGATATCAGTCAGGTTCATGGTATGGCAATATTCAATTACATCATCAAGATTGTTTTTTCTGAGCCGATGCCGTTGCGCTGCTTTTTCAATATATTGCATAATATTCGGGCGTGCCATATTCCAAAGGTCAACTGATGCATGTGCTGAATCGCAAATAGTATAATAATCGCCAGTATGAAGCAACTTTTCAGTCAGTGCACCTGCGAAAAGCGTATCCTCAAGGTTGAATTTGTTCTTCCAGGCAGCGCATAAAATAAGAACATCCCTGTGTTTTTTGGTTATATAGTTAACAAGAGCATCAATATTGAGATAACCGCCAATAAGTACACGGTAACTGTCATGTGCAAGCATAATGCATTGCGTTCCGTTAGTCGTGGAATAAACTATTTCTTTATCACGGATAAAGTCTTGCTGAAAATTAAACGGAGAATTACCAAAGTCGGCAAAATCGCGCTTTATTCCATCGCGTTCGGCAGCGACAATATAACCCTTGTCTTTATATTCTTTTGCTTCTTCAAGTGTGGCAACAGGTATTATTTTTTTTGCTCCATGCATAAATGCTGTGATGATAGCCGAAGTGGCCCTCAGTATGTCAACAATAATTACAATTGCTTCATCATTCCTGAATTCATTATAAATTGCAGGCGTAAAGCATACTTCTATTTTCCGCTGGCAGGTCGTCACTGGAATTTATTTAAAAATGACATGGATGATTTTAAACAGATTTTTTATAAAATGGCATATTTACAATTTTGGCTTTAAGTAATTTTTCTCTTATACTGATAAAGATGATATCGCCGGGATGTGAGTATGCAGGAGGTACATAGCCCATGCCAATACCTGTTTTTAACGAAGGTGACATTGTGCCTGAAGTAACTGTGCCTATTTTATTGCCTTTCTCGTCGGTAATGGAATAATTGTGGCGTGGAATACCCCTGTCTATCATTTCAAAGCCTACAAGCATTCGTTCAACGCCATAAGTTTTCTGGTTAAATAGTCTTTCGCGGTCGATAAAGTCTTTGCCTTCACTGAATTTTGTAATCCATCCCAAACCGGCTTCAATCGGAGATGTTGTGTCATCAATGTCATTACCATAAAGGCAATAGCCCATTTCGAGACGAAGGGTATCACGTGCAGCAAGCCCTGCAGGCTGAATATTGTATTCAGTTCCTGCTTCAAAAATTGCATCCCATAATTTCAATGCCCCGTCATTATAAAGATAAAGTTCAAAACCTCCCGCACCGGTATAACCTGTAGCCGCAATAATAACGTTATTCACTCCGGCAATAGAACCGGTTATAAATGTAAAAGGACGGACTTCATAGAGATTAATGTCAGTTAATTTTTGCAATACCTTAATGGCTTTTGGCCCCTGCACTGCAAGTTGTGAAATGCGGTCGGATGCATTTTCAAGTTCAGCACCAAAAATATTCTGACTGTTAATCCAGTTCCAGTCTTTCTCAATATTGGCTGCATTTACAACAAGCAGGTATTTCATATCTTCATACTGGTAAATAATCAGGTCATCTACAATACCCCCTTTTCCGTTTGGCATGCAGGTATATTGAGCTTTACCCGGAGTAAGAACGGAAACATCATTGGTTGTGATTTTTTGTAGCAAATCAATAGCAGCAGAGCCTTTTACCCATATTTCACCCATATGTGAAACGTCAAAAACGCCAACATCATTCCTTACTGCAACGTGTTCGGCAATTACTCCGGTATATTCAAGCGGCATCAGAAATCCTGCAAATTCAACCATCCGGGCATTTAATGCCAAATGCCTCGGATAAAACATTGTTTTTTTCATGTAATGATTTTTTTGACTTACAAATTTATCAAAAGTGCAACTCAGCAATCATGACTTTTGATAGCTGTGGCCTAAATCACAAGTAATGTTTTATCAACTCTTACTTACCAATGATCTTGAATTCAACCCT